>NZ_JBIAVW010000007.1:198119-447287 GCF_042894785.1 Streptomyces sp. NPDC001502 | reverse complement strand
CGTCGTCGAAGCCGTACTGCGCGGCACCGTGAAGACCAACGAGTGGATCCACGCCAACCAGGACAAGGCCAAGGCCTCCGCCAACGCGAAGCTCGAAGCGGACAGCGGCAAGCCCCTCGACGCCAAGGTCATCGACCCCGCATGGCCCGGCATCGCCATCACCGACGACCCGCTGGCCTCCACCCTGAAGACCCAGTCCGAATGGGCCGTCAAGGCCAAGCTCATCGAGGAACCCGACCTCGCCGGCATCTACGACCTCACCCTCCTGAACAAGGTGCTCAAGGCCGCCGGCAAGCCCGAGGTCTCCGACGCCGGCCTCGGCGCCAAGTAACCCCGCAATCCAGCAATCCCAGGAGGTGACGACCATGGCCACCACGCTTGCCAAGGCTGCCGAGGGCTCCGCCCTGGAGCGCACGCACGCCGCCCGCATCGAGCACGTCTCGAAGTCCTTCTCCGGCCCGGCCGGATCGCAGCTCGTCCTGGACGACATCAGCCTCGATGTCGCTCCCGGCGAGTTCGTCACCATCCTGGGCGCTTCGGGGTGTGGAAAGTCCACCCTGCTGAACCTGGTCGCGGGTCTGGACAAGCCGTCCGCGGGGTCCATCGAGACCCCCGGCGGCCGTCCGGCGCTGATGTTCCAGGAGCACGCCCTCTTCCCGTGGCTGACCGCGGGCAAGAACATCGAACTCGCCCTGCGCCTGCGCGGGGTGGCCAAGGCCGAGCGCCGCCCGGAGGCCGAGCGGCTGCTGGAGCTGGTCCGCCTCGGCGGCTCGTACGGCAAGCGCGTGCACGAGCTGTCCGGCGGTATGCGCCAGCGCGTGGCCCTGGCCCGGGCGCTCGCCCAGGACAGCCGGCTGCTGCTGATGGACGAGCCGTTCGCCGCGCTCGACGCCATCACCCGGGACGTGCTGCACGGCGAACTCACCCGCATCTGGGCCGAGACCGGTCTGTCCGTCCTCTTCGTCACCCACAACGTGCGCGAGGCCGTCCGCCTCGCCCAGCGCGTGGTCCTGCTCTCCTCCCGGCCCGGCCGGGTCGCGAAGGAATGGACCGTGGACATCCCGCAGCCGCGCCGCATCGAGGACGCGGACGTCGCGGAACTGTCCCTGGAGATCACTGAACACCTGCGTGGGGAGATCCGCCGCCATGGCCAGCACTGACATCACTTCGAAGGCCACGGGCAAGACCGACGACCTGGCCGGCCTGGAGGCGGGCCTCGACGCCCTCGACGCGGTCCAGACCCACCGCACCCCGGTCCGCGAGATCCTCGTCAAGAAGGTCCTCCCGCCGGTCCTGGCCGTGAGCCTGGTGCTCCTGGTCTGGCAGGTCCTCGTCGCGACGCACGTGACCGAGGAGACCAAGCTGCCCCCGCTGTCCGCGGTGTGGGACAGCCTGTCCGACATGTGGGTCAAGGGCACGCTGCTGGAGGTCATCTGGACCAGCGTCTCCCGCGGTCTGCTCGGCTTCCTGCTGGCCCTGGCCATCGGTACGCCGCTCGGACTGCTCGTCGCCCGGGTGAAGTTCGTCCGCGCCGCGATCGGCCCGATCCTGCAGGGCCTGCAGTCGCTGCCGTCGGTGGCCTGGGTGCCGCCGGCCGTCCTGTGGTTCGGCCTGAACGACGCGATGATGTACACGGTGATCCTGCTGGGCGCCGTCCCGTCCATCGCCAACGGCCTCGTCTCCGGCATCGACCAGATCCCGCCGCTGTACCTGCGGGCCGGCCGTACCCTGGGTGCCACCGGTCTGCGGGGGGCCCGGCACATCGTCATGCCGGCCGCGCTGCCCGGCTACCTGGCCGGCCTCAAGCAGGGCTGGGCCTTCTCCTGGCGCTCGCTGATGGCCGCCGAGATCATCGCCTCCTCGCCCGACCTGGGCCTGGGCCTGGGCCAGTTGCTGGAGAACGGCCGCAACAACATCGACCTGCCGGGCGTATTCCTCGCGATCATCCTGATCCTGGTCGTCGGCATCGCCATCGACCTGCTGATCTTCAGCCCGGTCGAGCGGTGGGTGCTGCGCAGCCGCGGCCTGCTGGCGAAGAGCTGATCGCCGTGTCCCGCGCCCTCCTGGTCATCGCCCACGGCAGCCGCGATCCGCGGCACGCGGCGACCGTGCACGCCCTCACGGGGCGGGTGCGGGCGCTGCGGCCGGGGCTGCGCGTGGAGACGGCCTTCCTCGACTTCAACACCCCGACGGTGGGGCAGGCCCTGTCCTCGCTCTACCTGTCCGGCGTACGGGAGGTCGTGGCGCTCCCGCTGCTGCTGACCCGCGCCTTCCACGCGAAGTCCGACATCCCGGCGGCGCTCGCCGAGTCGACCTCGCGCCTGCCGGGGCTGTCGGTACGGGTGGCGGACGTCCTCGGACCGTCCCCGCTCCTGCTGACCGCCCTGGAACGCCGGCTCGCCGAAGCCGGCCTCACCCCGGCGGACCGCGCCGGCACCGCCGTGGTGCTCGCGTCCGCCGGCTCCACGGACCCGGAGGCGATCGCAGTGATCGCTGAAACCGCGCGGGAGTGGCGGCGCACCGGTTGGTGTGCCGTGCGGCCTGCGTTCGCCTCCGCTGCTCTGCCCCGTACGGAGGACGCCGTACGGGCCCTGCGCGCCGAGGGCTTCGCGCGGGTGGCGGTGGCCCCGTATGTCATCGCCCCCGGCCGCCTCCCGGACCGCATCGCGGCCGGCGCCGACGCCGCGGGCGCGGACGTCGTCGCGGACGTCCTGGGCGCGGCCCCGGAACTGGCCCGGCTGCTGCTGCGCCGCTTCGACGCGGCCGCGACGGCGCCGGTCCGGCTGCCCGCGCTGACCGCGTAGGCAGGACGGCCCCGGCTTCGGGCCGCGGCGGCCGGCACGCGTGAGGGTCAGGGGAGGGTCCAGATCCGGGTGGTCACCAGGTAGAAGACCACGGCCCAGAAGACGAGCAGGACGGTGACGATCCCGATGCCGATGAGGTTGGCCCTGGCCGCCCGTTCGTCCGGCGACGGGCGCAGCCACCGTCCCAGCAGCGGGTTCACGTAGTAGGGCATCGTGAAGAAGCTCATGACGAGGCTCGACAGCAGGTTCCCCACGAGCAGGCCGATCCACAGCGGCAGCTTCAGCGGCGACAGGGCGAGCGCCAGGAGGACGACGGTCGGGTACAGGCCGACCCAGACCGCGATGGCGGTCTTGGTGACCGAGGGCGGGGGTGCTTCCGCGCCGTTCTCCTCGAAGGAGAACCAGCTGCCGAAGGAGTTGTCGATCGTGCGCAGTTTGAAGTCGTAGTGCTTCCCCTCGGCGAGCACCTCGCGCCGCCTGTCCGACGTCAGCCAGGCGTCGAGGTGCTCGGCGTTGTCGAAGCGGTACAGCGTGGTCCATTCCTCCTGGACCCCCTCGATGGGCGGGAAGAACTCACTTCCGCGGAAGCCTTCGAACTTGCTCTCCGCCTCGTTCATCCGGCGCTGCCATCCGAGGAAGTCCTCGACGTGCTCCGGGCGGACACGGTGGGTGATCACCACGGTCACGAGCGGATCCTGAGCGGGTGCGTGGCCGCTGACCACCTGCTGGGTTCCGGGGCCGTCGAGGTACTTGTCGCCGGCTTCGAGAAGTACCTGCCGGGCCGGGCTGTTGATCCACGCCTGCAGGTGGGGGATCGAGTCGTACCGGTAGACGACGACCCATTCGGGTTGCAGGGGTGTCGGCGGGGCGACCTCGACGCCGAGGTACCCGTCGTACGCTGCGGCGGCGGCGTTGACGTCCTGCTGCCACGTTTCGTACTCCCGCTCCCGCCCGGGCATGACCTTCTGGGCGATGATCGCCGTGGCCTCGGCGTCTTCTGCGTGCTTCTCGGTGTCCATGTGCTCAGGCCTTCGAGTGCGACCGCTTCTCGCCCAGCCGGCTGTAGATCCGTTCCGGTGTCAGCGGCAGTTCCCGGTAGCGGATGCCCGTGGCGTCCTGGAGGGCGTTCGCCAGTGCGGGGGCCACCGGGTTGATGCTGCATTCCGCCATGCCCTTCGCTCGCATCGGCCCGACAGAATCCGCCGAGCCCACCAGGAGCACTTCGGTGCGCGGGACATCGGCGTAGGAGGGAATGCGGTAGTTGCGGAGGTTCGGGTTGACCACGACGCCATCAGCGTCGAGACGGAGGTTCTCGGTCAGCGCGAAGCCGATTCCCTGGGCGACGGCGCCTTCCACCTGTCCCCGTACCTGCGCGGGGTTGATGACGAAGCCGGCGTCGGCTGCCTGGACGCTGTGGAGGACCTGGATCTCACCGGTCACCCGGTGGACCGCGATCCGGAACCCGTGCGCGTTGGAAACGGCGCTCCGGGGCGATCCGTAGGCCTTGCGGGCGGCGGTGAACCGGATGCCGCGCGCCCGTGCCAGCGCGACGATTTCGGCCAGCGACACCCGCTGGTCCCCGCAGACGACTCCGTCGTCGTCCATCGAGCACATCACCGGGTGGATGCCCGTGTGGGCGGCGGCGAACTCCAGGATGCGGTCGCGCACGGCGGTGGCCGCACGCAGAACCGCGTTGCCCGCCACGAAGAGGCCCGCGCTCGCGAAGGCTCCGGTGTCGAAACCCGTGCGGTCGGTGTCGGACTGCACCAGGCGGATCCGCGACGGTGTGGTGCCCAGCTGGTCGGCGGCGATCTGGACGTGGGCGGTCGAGGTGCCCTCGCCGAATTCGACCGTGCCGACCGCGACCTCGTAGACGAGGTCGTCGCCGAGCGTCACCCAGGCCTCCGAGATGTGCTCGGTCGGCGGCGCGGTCTCGTGCAGGGAGGCCGCGGCGCCCGCCCCGACGAGCCAGTCCGGGCCGGGGTGCGGGTCTCCGGCCGTCCGGGCCAGGGCCCTGTCCACCAGGTCGATGCACTGCGCGAGGCCGTCCTCGGTGAACGTCACGTCGTCGGGGCCGTCGTGCAGGGCGACGAGCGGGTCGCCCGGCCGCACGATGTTGCGGCGGCGCAGTTCGAGCGGATCCATGTGCAGGGCGAGGGCGAGTTCGTGCATCGCCGATTCCACGGCGAAGGCCGGCTGTGTCATCCCGTACCCGCGCAGCGCTCCGCTCGGAACGGTGTTGGTGTAGACGGAGTACGCGTCGTACTTCTTGTTGGCGCAGCGGTAGATCATGACGGCCGCGCCGCCCGCGAACAGGGTTTCGCCGCCGTGGTTGCCGTAAGCGCCCGTGTTCGACACGTTGCGGACCTGGAAGGCCGTGAGCGTGCCGTCCGCCTTCGCGCCCAGCTTGACGGTCAGCGTCATCGGATGGCGCGGCGACGCCGTGGTGAACTCCTCCTCACGGGTGTACTCGAAACACACGGGCCGCCCGGTGTCGAGCGCGGCGAGCGCGGCGAGGTCCTCCGAGATGACCTCCTGCTTGCCGCCGAAACCGCCGCCGACGCGCTTGCAGAACACGCGGAGCTGGTCCGGGCGCAGCGCGAACAGGTGGGCGAGTTTGACCTTGGCGATGGAGGGCGACTGCGAGCTGGTGCGGACGTTCAGACGTCCGTCCTCCATCCAGGCGATCGAGCCGTGGGTCTCCAGGTGCGCGTGCTGCACGCGCGGGGACGAGTAGGTGCCTTCGTGGATCACGTCGGCCTCGGCGAACCCCGCGTCCACGTCTCCGATGTGCGAATGGATTTCGAGCAGGACGTTGTGGACGGGGTCGCGGACGAAGGGGTCGTCCGCCCCGTGGATCTGCGGGGCCCCCTCGGCCATGGCCTCCTCGGGATCGAACACCGCGGGCAGCGGCTCGTACTCGACGACGACGTTCCGGCAGCCCTCCTCCGCGGCGCCGGGCGTGTCGGCGACGACAGCGACGACGCGCTGACCGGCGAAGCGGACCGTCCGGTCGAGGATGAGGGTGTCGTCCGGGTCGACCAGGTGGTCGGTGTGGATCGCCGTGGTGAAGCGTCTGCGCGGCACGTCCTCCCAGGTGTAGACCCGCTGTACGCCGGGAACCGCGAGGGCGGCGCTCTTGTCGATCGACAGGATCCGGGCGTGGGCGTGCGGCGAGTGCAGCACCTTGAGGTGCAGCATGCCGTCCATGTGGGTGTCCATCGTGAACTCGGCGCGGCCCGTCACCACGTCGTTGGCGGCAGGGGCTCCGACGCTCGTTCCGGCGGCCTTTCCGGGCCTGGCACTCTCCACGCCGACGACGCCCCGCACGGCGTCCTCGATCCCCCGGTAGCCGGTGCACCGGCAGAGGTTGCCCTTCAACGCCCGTGGCAGATCGGCCTTCTGGGACTCGGTGAAGGTCGCCGAGGTCATGATCATCCCGGCGGTGCAGAAGCCGCACTGGAATCCCGGGGCGTCGCGGAACTGGCGCTGCATCGGATGCAGGTTGCCGGGCGAGCCCAGCCCCTCGATGGTGGTCACGTCACGGCCGTCGGCACGGAAGGCGGGGGTGATGCAGCTGTGCACGGGGCTGCCGTCCAGCCATACCGTGCAGGCACCGCAGTCTCCCGCGTCACAGCCCTTCTTGACACCGAAGTGGCCGAGCGAGCGGAGGAAGGTGCGCAGGCACTGTCCGGGCGCCGGCTCCTCGCCGAAGCTCCTGCCGTTCACGCGGTACGTCATGTCGGGCTCCCGGACGCGAGTTCACGGCGGATCTCCTCGGCGAAGTGCTTCGTCAGATGGCGGCGGTAGCCGGGAGTGCCGTTGGGATCGTCGAACCAGACGTCGGTGGGGATGACGTCGATGCTCTGCTGCAGGGTCGGGGCGTCGGGCATGGTGTCGAAGACCATGCGCACGGGTCTGGTGGTGCCGGCGGTGACGGTGAGCAGCAGGTCGTTGTTTCCGGGCGTGCGCGTACCGACGAGGAACACCGTCGAGCGGCCGAGCCGGGTCAGGGTGAACCGGCGGTGCGCGGCGCGTTTGCGCAGGGTGTGCACCGGGATCTCGATGCGTCGCAGGATCTCCCCGGGGGCGAGGACGTTCTGGTGGTCGCCGGTCACGAAATCGAGGGCGTCGACGGTGCGCGTCGTCCCGTCGGGGGCCCACAGTTCGTAGCGCGCCTCCAGAGCGACGGTCAGCGTGATCATGGGGCCGGCCGGCAGCGACATGCAGATGTTTCCGCCCACGGTCGCCGCGTTCCAGACCTTGAACGAGGACAGGAACGCCTCGCAGGCCGTCCCGAACAGGGGGCCGGCGGTCCAGTCGGCCGGAGGCCGGAAGGCGTAGAACTCGCGGATGGTGCAGGTGGCACCGATTTCGAGCCCCTTGTCGGTCGGGACGAGGGGGGCCCACTGCAGGGTGGTCAGGTCGACCAGGCGGCGCAGATCCGGCTGTTCCACCGAGAACAGCCACGTCCCGCCGGCGAGCCAGGCGTCGCCCTCGCGCCAGTCCGCGCCCGGCCGGTCGGGGGGACGCCGGACGATTTCGGTGATCGTGTTGAGGTCCACGGGGATCGCCCTCCCTCACGACGGCAGCCGTGGGACCATCCACCGGCCTCCGGTGCGCGCGGGCCGCGTCACGACCTCGGGCGACCGCATCGCATTCGCGTCGAAGCCCGGGTCGGCCATGGGGCACCGCCGGTCCGGCCCAGGTTCTGCCCCGGGTCCCATCCGGTTCGGCTCCGGCCGCTGCGGTCGGTCACTTCGACGAGGACCGGCGGACGTAGAGACTCCCCTTCAGCGTATCCCCGACCCGACCCGCCCCGCACCGCCAAGCGCAGCCGCCGGGCGCCCCCGCCGGAGAAGACGGCTCAGGCGCGGGCCGCGGCCTCGTCCGCCAGGGCGGTGAGGTCCTCGATGGACATCGCGCCCGGGGGGAGGCCCTCACGGGCGAAGATGTTCGCCGCGTGCCGCAGCACGTCGTTGACCGGGGTGGGGACCCCGTGCAGCCGCCCCAGCAGGGAGATCTCCCCGTTGAGGTAGTCCGCTTCCACCGAGCCCGTGCCCCGCGCCAGGCTCTGCCAGGACGAGCCGCCCCGCACCCCTGCCGGCTCGTTCACCTTGCCCTCGCGCGCCGTCGCCTGCTCGGCGTCCGAGGCGTAGGCGATGCCCGCCGCGCCGAAGGCGGCCTTGCCTTCGCGGACGGCCCGCAGCAGCAGCGCGGCCTTCACCGGGTCCGGCTCCGGTCCGGTCGTCGCCTGGATCGCGTTGCCCAGGTTCCCCAGCAGCTTCGCGTACTTCCACCGCATCACGTCCTCGACCGGCGGCGCCTCGAAGCCGGCCTTGCCGAGGTCCGCCGCGACGGCCCGGGACACGGCGTCCGTGCCGCCCGCCGCCCGGCCCACGTGCAGGACCCCGGTCAGCGGCGCGCACAGCGCCGAGACCACGCCCGGCTCCAGGAAGGTGGCGGGCAGCCATACGCACACCCCGTACACGCGCGCGAAACGCCGCAGCGCCAGCCGCTCGCTCTCCACGCCGTTCTGCGCGCACAGCACCGGCAGCCGCTGCGCGGCCGTACCGCCGCCCGCGACCTCCGCGTCGCCCCACGCGTCGAGTGCGGCGATGGCGTCCTGGGTCTTCACGGACAGCAACAGGACGTCGTCCGGGCGCAGTTCACCCAGTTCGTCCGGTCCGGTGACGACGGGCAGCCGGTGCACCCGGGTCCCGTCGGCCGTCGTGAGCCGCAGCCCCTCGGCCCGCAGGGCCTGCGCGTGCGCGCCGCGGGCGACGAGTACGACCTCGCCGCCCGCCTCCGCGAGCCGTCCGCCGATGGTGGCGCCGACCGCGCCCGCGCCGATGATGATGTAACGCATGCCACGAGCCTGGCACATCCGGCCCGCCGGGTCGCCGTCGGGGCACGGCGAACTTCCGTGCCGCCACAGGACGCGCCTCATGCGTGGTGGTTCTGCCAGCCGGCGGGATCCATCCGGACGATGTTCAGCAGATCCTCGGCGAGTTGCTCCTCGAAGAGGAATCCCCAGAACGCCTCGGGGACCAGCTTCGAGTTGATCACGACGGCGGGGGTGCCCGGTCCGATCGGGTCGTCGCCCGTCTGCCGGTACGCCGACTGCGAGGCGGTGACGAAGTCCTGGTACTTCATGGTGGACACGGCGGCGTCGAAGGTCTCGCCGCGCAGACCGGGCACCTGCTCGGCGAGCGCGAGCAGACGCTCCGTGGTGAAGCCGCCCGACTCCTCGACCGCCGTCTGGTTCCCGATCAGCACGGCGTGGTACTCGGCGAACCTCTGCCCGTCCAGCGCGGCGCGGAGGGCGTTGACGGCGCGCTTGGAGCCGTCACCGCCCAGCCGGTCGTCCTTGAAGGAGGCGAAGGTGTACTCCGTCCTCACCTGGCGCTTGAAGGTCTGCGTGCGGATCGCCTTGGCGCCGGTCGACTCGAAGTCCAGCACGACCGGGCACCGCGGGTCCTCGTAGAGCCGGACGACCGTCTTCGCGAGCGGGTCCCCCACCGTGATCGTCGTGCCGTCCGCCGCCAGGGCCTCGGGCAGGTCCGTGACCCCCGCGTACGAAGCCGGCGGCGCGGCCCCGGTCGACGAGGTGGCGGACGTCCCCTGCCCACAGCCGGCCGCGGCCACCGCGAGCGCACCCCACGCAACCGCGGCGGCCAGCCGTCTGACCGTTCTGATCTGCATCTTTTCCCTTCCCGGTGAACGCCCGAACTCTAGACGTCCGCCGGCCCGGGGCGCACTCCGGTTTGTACGGCCCGGCGCGGGGCCTCGGGACCGGGGTCGGGCCGGGTTCGGACCGGGTTCGGACCGCGGTCAGACCGCGGTCAGCTCCACGAGCTTGGCGACGGTGTTCCAGTTGCGGGTGGTCACGTCGATGCCCTTGACGACGGCGGGCTTGGCGAGGGCCTCGGCGAGCTTGGAGCGGCCCAGGCCGTCGGGGGCGTAGAGGTAGAGGACGCGCTCGCCGATCCGGTACTCCTCGGGGAGGTACGCCGCCCCGTCGAGCGCGGCGAACCGCTCCGGGCCGGGCTGTTCGGAGCAGAAGGTGACGTGCAGCTGCTTGCCCTCCAGCTCCGCGGCCGGGAACGGACAGGCCTCGGCGACGGCGTGCAGGTACGCGCCGTCGAGCACGAGGCACGCCACGCGGAACCCGAAGTGGGCCTCGATGGCCGCCTCCAGCTCCCGGGCGAGGGCCGTCGGGTCCTGCCGCGCGCTGCTGAAGACGGCGTTGCCGCTCTGCAGGTACGTCGCCACGTCGCCGTGGCCGAGCCCCTCCAGCAGCGCACGCAGCTGCGCCATCGGGACCTTCTTGTTCCCGCCGACATTGATCCCGCGCAGCAGGGCCGCGTACTTCTTCGTCGTCGCCTTCTTCGTCATGGGCGCACCCTAGAACCTGCCTACGACAATGCGGCCTCGATGAGGTCGGCCGCCTCCCGTGTGCCGCCCTCGGTCGCCATCTGCGCGCGGACGGCCTCCGCGCGGACGGCGACCTCGGGGTCGGTGACCAGGTGGAGGACCGCCTCGCGCAGGGTCGCGGCGTCGGCGTCCGCCATCGGGACGTGCCGGGCCACGCCGAGGGAGACGAGCATGTCCGCGTTGCCGAACTGGTCGACGGCCTGCGGGACGGCGACCATCGGGGTGGCGGTGGCGAGCCCCTCCTGGCTGCCGCCGGCGCCCGCGTGGGTGATGAAGGCGTCGGCCCGGCGCAGGATGTCCAGCTGGGGAACCCAGCGGTGGACCTCTGCGTTGGCGGGGACCGGGCCCAGGTCCGCCTCGTCGGTGAACTTGCCGATCTGGAGGACGAGATACCAGTCGGGCAGGTCCGCGAAGGCCTCGATGCAGGCGCGGTAGAAGGCCGGCTGCTTGGTGAAGGCGGAGCCCAGCGAGACGAGCACGATCTTCTTGCCCTCGGCGGCCGGGGGCCTGTGCCAGGTGCCCTGGGTGGCGCTGCGGTCGCCCTGGCAGGCTCCGACGAAGGTGTACACGGACCCGTCGACCCGGTCGGCGTGCGGCTGGAGCGCCCGCGGGATGAGGACGATGCTGCGCCGCGGGCGGCCCTGGAAGCGGTCGACATCGTCGCCGAGGCCGTTCCCGGTGAGCCAGGCCGCGAAGGCCGCGTAGTAGGCCCGGCCGCGCTCGGAGGCCTTCAGCTCGGCGAACATCGGCTCGGCCACCTCCTGCTCGTACCCGTCCCAGGCGACCAGGTTCGGGGAGAGGGAGACGGCGGGGACGCCCCAGCGATGGGCGAGCACGGGCGCCGGGTAGGAGGTGATGTCGTGGAGCACGAGGTCCGGCTCGTCGCCCTCGAAGGCGGCGGCGAGCTGCGGGAGCGCCTGGACGGCGTCCTTCAGGAAGGGCTCCAGGTTGTCGATGAGCTCGGTGCCCCAGGCCTCCGGCTCGTCGTCGGTCGGGAGGGTGGAGGTGTAGATCACGGGCGTGGCGCCGGTCTCCGCGACCTTCTCGGCGAAGGAGGCGGGGATGGCGTAGCTGACGCGGTGGCCCCGGGCCACGAGTTCGCGGATCACCTCGATGCTCGGATTCACGTGCCCGTGGGCGGCGATGGAGAACATGGCGATGTGGGCGGGCTTGGCTGCGGTCATGATCGAACGATAAACGAGACGATACGTCTCGTGCAATTTCTTTCCAGCCGATCACGCCGGACCGGCCGGGCGGGACGAACCGGAGGAGCCGGAGGAGCCGGGCGGACCTGCTGAGCCGGACGGCCCGGACGGCCCGGACGGCCCGGTCGGGTGGTCCGACGCCGTGATGCGCGCGACGTCGACGGTGAGCGAGTCGAGCCAGGCGAGCGCGGCGAAGAACCGCGGCGAGGAGGCACCCGGCGGGTCGTCCACCGGGGGCCCGCCGGGCGGCGGCGCGCTCTGCGGATCCGGGCCATCCGGGACCGGGACATCCGGCGCCTCCGGGGGCGCCCCCGCCCGCTCGGCCGCCTCCCGCATCCGGGTGGCCACCCCCGCCGCCCGGCCGTCCAGCCGGGCGCCGTTGTCCGGGCCCACGGCCGGGCCGCCGCGGACGATGAGCCGCCGCGAACCCCACAGCACGTGGTGGCCCGTGATCATGGCCGCCTGCCAGTCCGTCGTGGGGTTCTCGGTGTTCCGGGGCTCGCGCTGATGCTGCGCGAAGGCGGACTCCGCCATGATCAGCGCGTGCTGGAGCGGCTGGTCCTCGGGAGTCTGCCCCGGCCCGCCCTCCACCACGGTGGCCGTGGTCCGCTCGACGTTCTCGGCCTCCCTCGTCAGCAGCAGGGCGACCGCCCGGTGCAGCTCCCGCTGCGCCCCGCGCGGCCAGGCGAGCACCCCGAACACCACGCCGATCAGGCTGCCGATGATCACGTTCAGGATCCTGACCTCGGCCAGCTGCCACGTCACGGGGGACAGCTGCGCGAAGACGAAGGCCACCACGAGGGTGAACATGCCCTGGGCCCAGCCCACGCCCCGCACCGGCCCCACCTGGAACGCCGTGAACATCACGAACGGCAGCGCGATGGCGTAGATGGTGGTGTGGCCGCCGATCAGGGCCAGCAGGACCCCGGTGACCAGGGCTCCGAGCAGGGTGCCGGTGATGGCCACCCGTACGGTCGCCCGGGTCTGGGAGGCGGTCGTCCGGGTCAGGCTGAGGACGGCCAGCATCGCCCAGAAGCCGTGGGGCAGCGAGTCCACGCCCGCGACCGTGCGGGCCGCGGCGAGCGCGAGGCCGATCCGTACGGCGTTCTGGAAGTACACAGACCGGGGCCCGGCGTGTCCCGCCATCCGGTGCCACCACAGGCGCGGCGCGAGCTGACCGGCGTACCAGAAGCGCCCGGCATCGGCGTCGGCGGGCCTGCGCGCGCGCCGGCCCCGTACCGCCAGCTCGGCCGCCGTCGTCAGGGCCACGGCGGCGTCGGCCACCTCCAGCACGGCCGCCCGGCGGCGGCCCCGCGCGACGGTCGTCGGCGGCTCCCGCGCGGCCGCCGACGCCGCCTCCTCCCGTACGCGCCGCAGCGCGTCGGCCGCTTCGGTCGTGCCGGCCGTGCCGTCCAGCAGGGCCGCGGTCTCGGTGACGGCCCGGGCGACCGCGGCCAGCACCTCGGCCTCCGGCACCTCGGGCGGCCGGTCCCGGGGCGGCGGCTCCGGGGGCGCCGGGGGCAGGTTCACCATGCGGCTCAGAAGCGTGCGGCCGGCCAGACCCACGTGGGCCAGGGCGCGCTCGTGCAGCCCCGGCCCGACGGGCCGGTCCGCCTCGTCGATCCGGAAAGGCCGCAGCGACTCCCCGGCCGCCCGGGCCGTCTCCGCCGAGACGGCGGACAGCGTGTACGGGGCGCGGCCCAGCTCGGCGGCGCAGCGGGCGGCGGTCCCGGCCGCCCCGGCGGCCACCCGCCGGTAGGTGGGCCCGGGCTCCTCGGGCAGGAGGAAGACCTCGGCGAGGACCAGCAGCACCAGGCCGAAGGTCGCCCCCGCGAGCCGTTCGACGAGGGCGTCCGGTGCGTAGGGCGGGAAGCACGGCAGGATGTAGAGCAGCTGCAGTCCTGGGGCCGCGCCCGCCGCGCGGGGCCCGGCCGCCGCCACGAAGGCCAGGGCGAAGCCGATGAGGAGCATCCCGACCACGGCGCTCCAGGTCCGGATCGCGAGGTAGGTGCCGATCGTCAGCAGCACCCAGGCCACGGGCGTCGCCCTGACCATGACGGCCGCCCGCTGGCGCCCGGTTCCGGGGATGTGGGAGAGGGCCGCCATCGACACCGCGGCGAACAGCGCGTACGTCGCCGCCACCGGCCGGTCCAGCGCGTACAGGCACACGAAGAACGAGACGCACGCGGAGAGGGTGGTGCGCAGGGCGCGCCGCGTCACGACCGAGGGACCCCGGTCGGCGCGTACGTCGTGTTCGGCGCACATGACTCCAGGATCGGGCCACCTGCCGGAAGCCACCACTGATACTGGCGGTCGGCAGCGGATCCACGGCAAGATCCGAACGGGACGGCCCAGGGACGAGAGCGGCGGGTATGGACGAGGCACGGGCGAGGAACGTACTGGCGGCAGCGGGCCTGACCGGGGGCGCGCCCGGGGCGGCGGTCCTCCTCGCGCTCGGCGAGAACGCGGTCTTCGCCGTCGGCGACCTGGTGGTGAAGGTGGGCCGGGAGGCGGCGCTGCTGGAGCGGGCCGAGCGGGAACTCATGGTGGCCGGCTGGTTCGCCGCGTCCGGGATCCCGGCGGTCCGCGCGGCCGAGCCGAAGCCGCGGCTGGTGGACGGGCACCCGCTGACCCTGTGGCACCGGCTCCCGGACGCGGTGCGTCCGGCGGGGCCAAGGGATCTGGCGGCGCTGCTGCGTCTCGTGCACGCCCTGCCCGAGCCGCCGTTCGCCCTGCCCGCGCGGGACCTGCTGGACGGGGTCGAGCGCTGGCTGCGGCTGGCGGGGGACGCCGTCGACCCGGCCGACGCGGCCTGTCTGCGGGCCCGCCGGGACGCCTACGCCGGTGAGCTGGCGGCCCTGACCCCGCGGCTGCCCCCGGGCCCGGTGCACGGCGACGCCCTGCCCCGCAACGTCCACGTGGGCCCCGACGGCCCGGCCCTGGTCGACCTGGAGACCGTGTCGGCCGATCTGCGCGAGCACGACCTGGTGGTGATGGCGCTCTCGCGCGACCGGTACGGCATGCCCGCCGAGGAGTACGAGGCCTTCGTGACGGCGTACGGGTGGGACGTCCGCGACTGGGAGGGCTGCGCGGTCCTGCGCGGCGCCCGGGAGACGGCCAGCTGCGCCTGGGTCGCTCAGCACGCCCCGGCCAACCCGAGGGCCCTGGCCGAATTCCGTCGCCGCGTGGCCTCCTTCAGGGAGGGCGACCGGGAAACGCAGTGGCATTCCTTCTAGTGCTGTGGCCGGGAAGGTTTGCCGGGTCGCGGCGTCCGGCGCCGTGCATCTCCCTCAGTTACCGCTGGGAGGTGCCCCCGGGCGGAGGGCCGCCCGTGTACGGGACGTACTCGGGCGCGCCCGACCACCTGGACGGAGTCCGGGGGATGAGGTGCCGTGCCAGGCGTCGCGCGGCAGGCGGGACTTCGCGGACACGGCCCAGGGAGGTCTAGGCCGGGACCAGGCCCCGCAGTGGCCAGGCCTCGTCGATCACCGCGTCCGGGGTGCCCTGGCGGCGCAGGTACGACTGGAAGTCCCGGGCCCAGCGTGCGTGCCAGGTGCTCTGCCGCGCGTGCAGGTCGGCCGGGGTGAGAGCGGCCACCTCCGGATGCCGCTCGGCTATCGCCCGGGCCACCTGGACCGCGGCCAGTGCGTCCGCCCCGGCGTCGTGCGCGTCGTCGAGGGTGACCCCGTACACCCCGCAGACCGCCTCCAGGGTCCGCTTGCCCCGCCGGTAGCGGTCCACGGCCCGGTCGATGGTCAGCGGGTCCACCACCGGCCCGGTCTGTGCCCCGCCCAGCCGGTCGGCCAGTGAGGGCAGCCCGTGCCGGGCCAGCTCGGCCGTCAGCAGGGTCAGGTCGAAGGCCGCGTTGTACGCGACCACCACCGCGCCGGCGCGCCAGTGGCCGACCAGGGACTCGGCGACCTCGTCCGCGACCTCGCGCACCGGGCGCCCCTCGGCGACCGCGCGCTCCGTGCTGATCCCGTGGATCGCCGAGGCTCCTTCGGGGATCGGTATCCCCGGGTCCGCGAGCCAGCCGCGCCGCTCGTGCACCGCTCCGGCCCGCACCTCGACCAGGGCCGCCGTCACGATCCGCGATTCCCCCGGCTCCGTGCCGGTCGTCTCCAGGTCGAATCCGATCAGCACACCGCCGTGCCAGTCCCCCATGCCGTGCCAGTCCTCCACCCCGTGCCCCTCCCCCGTACGACGCCTTCGGTCAACGGGTTTCAGCCTGCCACGGGCCACTGACAGCCAGGCGGCCGGGGCCGCCGGGGCCGCCCGGGCGTTGATCGGATGCCCAGGGTCAGCCATCCGAAGGTCTGCCGATAGGCCCGGCCCAGCAGCGCGCGGCCGCGCAGGCCGGCCCGCCAGGCGAACACCGACGCGAGCAGGTGGACGACCGCGACGGGCCCGCCGACCCACAGGGCTGCGGCCGCCGGCGTCCCGAACCAGCCGACGACCACGGCGGCGACGAGCGCCGCGCACAGTCCTGTGTGCCCTTCGCCCGTATCGAAGCGGAACAACTCCGCCCGGGCCGCCCGGTCCACCCTCAGCCCCGCCTCGTACCGTTCCCGTGCCTTCTCCGGATCCGCGTACTTTCCCTCGGGCCATGGCTCCGGCACCGTTCCCCGCCCCCTCGCAGGTCGTGCCCCGCAGGTCGTGCCCCGTTGCTCGTACCCCGTGTCAGGACACCGGCCGGGAGTCCTCCCACATCGACTCGAACTCTTCGCGGTACGTCGTGAACAGCCCGTGCTCCGCGTCCTTCGGCACCCCGCGACCGCCGCCCCGCAGCACCAGGACGGGCGACTCCATGCCGCGCGCCCGGCGCAGGTAGGACTGGACCACCGCGATGCCGGAGGACTGCCCCTCCACCAGGTAGGCGGTGAACCGCGGGGTCTCGTCGAAGACGTGGATCTCGAAGCGGGAGGGGTCCCGCAGACCCGCCCGGACCCGGCGGACGTGCAGGATGTTCATCTCCACCGAGCGGCTCAGCTCGCCCTTGCGCAGCCCCAGTTCCCGCTCGCGCCGCTTCACGGCGCTGCTCGCCGGGTTCAGGAACAGCAGCCGCACCCGGCACCCGGCCTCGGTGAGCCGGACGAGTCTTCGGCCCGAGAAGTTCTGGACCAGCAGGTTGAGCCCTATGCCGATGGCGTCGAGCCGGCGCGCGCCCCCGAAGAGGTCCTCGGCCGGGAGCTGGCGCTGCAGCCGTACCCGGTCGGGGTGGACCGAGATGACGTCCGCGTACCGGTCGCCCACCAGGTCTTCGACGGCGTCGATGGGCAGCCGCTCCGCGGAGGGGCTGCCGGAGACCCCGCCCAGTACCTCCAGCAGGCGCGCCGAGGCCCGCTCCGCCTGCTCCAGCACGGGCCGGGACAGCGCCCGGTTGCGGGATACGACGTTGCGGGTGACCTCCAGCTCGTCCAGGGCCAGCTCGATCTCGCGCCGGTCGTCGAAGTACGGCTCGAAGCACGGCCAGTGCTGGACCATCAGCTCCCGCAGCTGGGGCAGGGTCAGGAAGCTCAGCACGTTGTCGTCGGCGGAGTCGAGCAGGTAGCCCTTGCGCCGGCTGACCTCGCGCACCGCCACGGCCCGCTGCACCCATTCCTGCCCGGCGGGCCCGGCGGCCGCGACGACCCAGTCGTCCGTGCCGTGCACCGGTTCGTAGATCGGCCTGAGCACCGCCCCGACCACCGCGCGCAGCCGCTGTTCGATGAGATTCAGCCAGATGTACGCACGGCCGGCCCGCTGTGCCCGGGTCCGGACCTCGCTCCAGGCCTCCGTGCCCCAGTCCAGCTCCACGCCGGTCCCCGCGTTCCCGGCCGTCGCCGGTCCGCCCGCCAGGGAGACCGCCCCGGCCGGGATCCCCGCGGGTGTCCCGCCGGGGACACCCCCTGGGGCGTCCGCCGGGCCACCCTCGTGACTGCTGTCACCAGGGGGCAGCTCCAGACCTCCCGAGCTCACCCGTGCACCGCCTTCTGCGTCTGGACGCCCGTCTCCAGTGATCACGGAAGGGTACTCCGCGCACACGGCCCGGTGCAGCCCGACGGCCCGTACGGGGGTGGTCCGTTGACCCATTATCCGATGCACAGACAGTCCGCTGACCCGCATATCGGCTCTGCGGGTCACCCGGTAGGACCCCTCCCAAGTCCGCGCTTGCGGCCCCTCTTTCGGGGAAGATCTGGCAGGGACTTGGGTCCACGCCGGGTCAGCCGGGACAGCCGGGACATCTTCGGGCAACGAGGGAAGAGTCGTTATCTATGCAGGTCTGGCCGGGACAGGCGTATCCGCTGGGTGCCACGTACGACGGCGCCGGCACCAATTTCGCGGTCTACTCGGAGGCCGCCCGACGCATCGAGCTGTGTCTCCTGCACGACGACGGGTCGGAATCGGCCGTGGAGCTGCGCGAGACGGACGCCTTCGTCCGCCACGCGTACCTGCCCGGCGTCATGCCGGGCCAGCGCTACGGATTCCGGGTGCACGGCCCGTACGAGCCCGAGCGCGGCCGGCGCTGCAACGCGGCGAAGCTGCTGCTGGACCCGTACGCGCGGGCCATCAGCGGCCGGGTCAGCTGGAACGAGGCGGTGTACGGCTACCACTTCGGCCGCCCGGACTCGCGCAACGACCTGGACTCCGCCCCGCACACGATGAGCTCGGTGGTGGTGAACCCGTACTTCGACTGGGCCAACGACCGGCCGCCGCGCCACGAGTACCACCACACCGTGCTGTACGAGGCCCACGTCAAGGGTCTGACCATGCACCATCCGGACCTCCCCGAGGAGCTGCGCGGCACCTACGGGGCGCTGGCGCACCCGGCGGTCATCGGCCACCTCGCCAAGCTCGGGGTGACGGCGCTGGAGCTGATGCCGGTCCACCAGTTCGTCAACGACCACCGGCTGGTCAACGACGGGCTGAGCAACTACTGGGGCTACAACACCATCGGTTTCTTCGCCCCGCACAACGGCTATGCCTCGGGTGACCGCGGCCAGCAGGTGCTGGAGTTCAAGTCGGCGGTCCGGGCCCTGCACGAGGCCGGCATCGAGGTGATCCTCGACGTGGTCTACAACCACACCGCCGAGGGGAACCACCTGGGCCCGACGCTGTCCTTCCGGGGGCTGGACAACGCCTCGTACTACCGGCTGGCGGACGATCCGCGCCACTACATGGACACCACCGGCACCGGGAACTCGCTGCTGATGCGCTCCCCGCACGTGCTCCAGCTGATCATGGACTCGCTGCGCTACTGGGTCACCGAGATGCACGTGGACGGCTTCCGCTTCGACCTGGCGGCGACGCTGGCCCGTCAGTTCCACGAGGTGGACCGGCTGTCCTCGTTCTTCGACCTGGTCCAGCAGGATCCGGTGGTCAGCCAGGTGAAGCTGATCGCGGAGCCCTGGGACCTGGGCGAGGGCGGCTACCAGGTGGGCAATTTCCCGCCGCTGTGGACCGAGTGGAACGGCAAGTACCGGGACACCGTACGGGACCTGTGGCGCGGGCAGCCGCGCACGCTCGCGGAGTTCGCGGGGCGGCTGACGGGCTCCTCGGACCTCTACCAGGACGACGGGCGGCGCCCGCTGGCGTCGATCAACTTCACCACCTGCCACGACGGTTTCACCCTGAACGACCTGGTCTCGTACGACGAGAAGCACAACGAGGCCAACCGGGAGGGCAATCGGGACGGCGAGACCCACAACCGCTCCTGGAACTGCGGTGTGGAGGGGCCCACCGAGGATCCGGAGATCCTGGAGCTGCGCGAACGCCAGATGCGCAATTTCACGGCGACCCTGATGCTGTCGCAGGGGGTGCCGATGCTCAGCCACGGCGACGAGTTCGGCCGCACCCAGCAGGGGAACAACAACGCCTACTGCCAGGACAACGAGTTGAGCTGGGTGGGCTGGCCGGAGCCCGGCAAACCGGCGCCGTCCCTGCTGGAGTTCACCCGGCGGATGGTGTGGCTGCGCCGCGACCACCCGGTCTTCCGGCGGCGCCGGTTCTTCCACGGGCGGCCGGTGGAGGGCACGCACGACGAGCTCTCCGACATCGCCTGGTTCACCCCGCACGGAGAGGAGATGCGGGCGCGGGACTGGCAGGCGCAGCACGCGAAGGCGCTGACCGTCTTCCTCAACGGGGAGGCGATCTCCGAGCCGGGCACCCGCGGGGAACGGATCACGGACGACTCGTTCCTGCTGATGTTCAACGCGGGTGCGGAACCTCAGGACTTCACCGTTCCGGCGGGGCACGGCGCGCAGTGGCGGCTGGTGGTGGACACGGCGCGGGCGGACGTACTGCCACCCGGCACCGGGCCGCAGTTCGCGGCCGGTGACCGGGTGGCGCTGACGGGGCGGTGCCTGGTGGTGCTTCAGCGCCCGGCGTAGGCGGCGCCGGCGCCGCTCCCGTCCGTCGCCGCCGGGGAGGTGCCGGTCCGCGGGCCGGGGATGCTCGCCCCGGCGGTGTGCGTCCGGGCGGCGGGCACCTTGGTGACGAGGGCGAGGAGCAGGCAGAGCGCGGCCGCCCCGACGGCCACGGCGAAGGCCCCGGCGGGGCCGTACGCCTCGGCGAGGCGCCCGCAGACGACGAGGGCGGTGGCCTGCCCGGCCACCAGGCAGCTGGCGGCGAAGGCCATCGAGGTGGAGAGCCGGGCCGGTTCCACGGCCCGCTCGGTGAGCGCGAACGCGGTGATCAGGTGGGGTGCGTAGGCGGCACCCAGCACGGTGACGACGGCGTACAGCGGCCACAGGCTGTCGGTGAACAGCAGGGGCACCGAGAGCACCAGGGCCGCTCCGGTCGCCACCCGCCAGCGCAGCCGCAGCCCGAAGCGGGCGGGCAGCGCGCCGAGCGAGATGCCGACGACCGCGCTGACGACGCCCATGGCGGAGTAGACGACGGCGGCCTGGTCGGGGACGCCGAGCCGGATGGTGAGCGCGGTGATGCCCGCCTGGCAGGCGCCGAACATCGCGCCCTGGAGGGCGAGGGAGCCGCGTACGGCGTGGACCACGCCGGGCGGCCGGACCCGGCTTTCCGGGCGCCGGTCGCGCACCGCACCCGACCCGGCCGTCACGGCGGCGGTCGGGTGCAGCGCGTAGACGGTGCCGAAGACGGCGACGAGGCCGGCCGCGCCGGCGAGGGCGACGGCCGGGTGCGCGAGGAGAGCGGCGAGTCCGACGAGGGCGGGTCCGAAGACGAAGGAGACCTCGTCCAGGGTGCCTTCGAGCGCGTGGACGGCGCCGACGACGCTCTCGTCGGACTTGGCCCGGTGCGCCAGGGCCACCGAGCGGGTGCGGGCGAGCGGTCCGATCAGCGGTACGGAGGCGCCGGTGAGGGCGCCGATCGCGGCGAGCGGGACGGTGGCCAGGTGCGTGAGCGCCCCGGCGACGAGGGCGGCGGTGGCCACGGCGTTGACGGCGGCCGCGGCCAGGACCACCGGGCGCTGCCCGTGGCGGTCGGCGAGCCAGCCGAGGACGGGCCCGAAGAGGACCTGTCCGATGGAGAGGGCGCCGCCGACCGTGCCGGCGGTGGCGAGGGATCCGCTGGTCTGGGCGACCAGCAGGAAGCTGCCGAACTGGGACATCGCGACGGGCAGTCGGGCGAGGAAAGAGACGAGCGGAAGTAGGGGCCCGGTCAGGGCGATGACTTTTCGATAGGTGCTGACGGTTCCAACCACTTGATCAACGTTAACCCGGCGCAGTCACTCGGATGCATTGGGTAATGGCACGGAATCCGGCAGGTTGGGTACGTACGTTCTCATGAGCCAGCCGCACGCGACCCCCGAATCGGAATCTGACGTTCCGACACCAGTCACTCCGACGTCGACCTACCGCCTCCAGCTGCGCCCGGAGTTCCCCTTCGCGGCGGCCGGGGCAGCCGTACCGTACATCGCCTCGCTCGGCGTGTCGCACCTGCACCTCTCCCCGGTCCTGGAGGCGGTGCCCGGCTCGACGCACGGCTACGACGTCACCGACCACTCCCGCGTGCGGGCCGAACTGGGCGGCGAGCCGGGGCTGCGGGCCCTGGCCGGGGCCGCGCGGGCGCACGGGCTCGGGCTGGTCCTCGACATCGTGCCCAACCACATGGCGGTACCGACCCCGCTGCGGCTGAACCGGCCCCTGTGGGAGGTGCTGCGGGAGGGCCCCGGCTCGCCGTACGCCCGCTGGTTCGACATCGACTGGGAGGCGGGCGGCGGGCAGGTGCTGCTGCCGGTGCTGGCCGGGCCGGTGGAGTCCTGCGAGCTGTGGGCCGACGGCGAGGTGCTGCGCTACGGGGAGCAGCAGTTCCCGCTGAGGGAAGGGACCTCGGGGCTGGCGCTGCCCGAGCTGCTCGCCGCGCAGTGGTACCGGCCGGCCTGGTGGCGCGAAGCCCGTACCTCGCTCAACTACCGGCGTTTCTTCACCATTTCGGAGCTCATCGGGGTCCGGGTGGAGGACCCGGAGGTGTTCACGGCCACCCATGCGAAGGTGCTGGAGCTGGTCCGGGACGGGGTGGCGGACGGGCTGCGGATCGACCACGTCGACGGCTTGGCGGACCCGGAGCAGTACCTGCGGCGGCTGCGGGCGGCGGCGGGCGACGGCTGCTGGGTGGTGGTCGAGAAGATCCTGGCCCGCGAGGAGCGGCTGCCGTCCGCCTGGCCGGTGGCGGGGACCACCGGCTACGACGCCCTGCACCGGGTGGACGGGGTGTTCACCGACCCCGAGGGCGCCGCCGA
Organism: Streptomyces sp. NPDC001502; assembly: GCF_042894785.1. Classification (NCBI taxonomy): domain Bacteria; kingdom Bacillati; phylum Actinomycetota; class Actinomycetes; order Kitasatosporales; family Streptomycetaceae; genus Streptomyces; species Streptomyces sp. NPDC001502. Next base: position 425,148 of record NZ_JBIAVW010000007.1, on the reverse strand, counting down.
GCTGGCGGCCCGGTACGGGGAGACCACCGGGCTGCCCCGCTGGCCGGAGGCGGCACGGTCCGCCGCCCGGGAGGTGCTGACCAGTGACCTGGCCGCCGAACTGGGGGCGCTGGAACGGCAGGCCGGACCGGAACTCGCCTCGGCCGTACGGGAGTTGCTGATCGCCTTCCCCGTCTACCGGCCCTACCCCGGGGAGCCGGAGCTGCCCCCGCGGGCCCTGGAGCAGGCGGCCGCGGCGGCCGGTACGGACGCGGTGGCCGCCGTACGGGAGCTGCTGCTGCGGGATCCGGCCTTCGCCGCCCGCTTCGCCCAGACCTCGGCGGCCCTGCGCGCCAAGTCCCTGGAGGACCGGGCCTTCTACCGGTACGCGCCGCTGTTGTCGGCCACCGAGGTCGGCGGGGAGCCGGGGAGGCCGGCGGTGTCGGCGGCGGAGTTCCACGCGTACTGCGCCGCCCTGGCCCAGGAGTGGCCCGCGGCCGGGACGGTCCTGTCCACGCACGACACCAAGCGCAGCGCGGACGTCCGCGCCCGGATCGCGGCGCTGTCCCAGGCGCCGGAGCTGATGGGGCGCCCCGAAGGGCCCGACCCCCAGCTGGCCTGGGTGGCCCGGCAGACCGCGCTGGGGCTCGGCCGGGTCCCCGAGGCCGGGCCGCGGCTGGCCGACGCACTGCTCAAGGCGGTCCGCGAGGCGGCCCTGCACACCAGCTGGACCGAACGGGACGAGGAGTACGAGGCGGGCGTGGCCGGATACGTCCGCGCCCCGCTCGACCTCCCGGCGGAACTGGCCGGGGCGGCCCGCGCGAACCTCCTCGGCATGACCCTGCTGCACCTGGCGATGCCGGGGGTCCCGGAGGTCTACCAGGGCGCGGAGACGGAGTACCGGGCCCTGGTGGACCCCGACAACCGGCGTCCGGCCCACTTCCCCCGCCGGGCACTGGCCCGGCTGGACACGGGGGCCGCCCCCGGGGACCCGGCCGAGGAGAAGCTGGGGCTCACGGCCACCCTGCTGCGGCTGCGCCGGGACCGGCCGGAGCTCTTCCGTGGCTACGCACCGGTCCTCGCACGGGGCCCGGCCGCCGACCATCTGCTGGCCTTCACCCGGGCCCCCGGACTGCTGGTGGCGGCCACCCGGCTCTCCCACCGGCTGACCGCGTCGGGCGGCTGGCGGGACACCCGCCTGCACCTGCCTCCCGGCACCTGGACCCGCTTCGCCCCCTTCTCCCCCCGCGCGGACTCCCCCGTGTCGCACAGCGGCCCGGCCGAGGTGGCCGCCCTGCTGGACGGCCACCCGGTGGGTGTCTGGCTGCGCCGGTGATCCGGCGGAGCCGGGGGCCGTCCGCCACTCAGTGCGGCGGACGGCCGGGGCAGCCCGGATCCGGCGTGACCTGAGCACCGGCACCGGCACCGGCACCGATCAGCTCCGCGAAGGCCGCCGCGGCTCCGGTCAGCGGGACCCGGGAGAAGACCGCCAGGGGCCGGTGCCACGGCGGGTCGAGGGAGAGCAGGACGCAGTCCTCGCCGACGGCGCCGCGGACCATGTGGGCCGGGGCCATGACGACGCCCACCCCGGCGGCCGCCATCCGTACCGCCGTCGAGGTGTGCTCCGTACGCAGCACCGTGTGCGGGGTGAAACCGAGCGCCCCGCACGCCCGGTCGAGCACGAGGACGCCGTCGACCAGGGGTTCCATCGCGCAGCGGACCCAGTCGCGGTGGGCGAGTTCGGCGAGGGCTACGGCCGTGCGGCCGGCCAGCGGATCGTCGAAGGGGACGACGATGACCAGCTCCTCCCGGCCGATCCGCAGCAGCGGCCCCGGCCAGCCCGCGGGCTCCGGGCCCACCGCGAGGTCGGCGACGCCCCGTTCCAGCTGCTCCTCCAGTGCCTCGGTGCTGCCGTACTCCCGCAGCACCAGGGACACCCCTGGATGCCGGGACCGCCAGCGGGCGGCGACGCCCGGGAGCAGGCCGACGGCCAGCGCGTGCACGGTGGCGATGTGCAGTTCGCCGCCGGCCACCCCCGCTGCGGCGCGGGCGGCCCGCTCGGCCTGACGGGCGCTGCGGACGGCGAGCTGCGCGTGCGGGAGGAAGGCCCGGCCCATCGGGGTGAGCCGGACCCCGCGCGGCATCCGCTCCAGCAGCGCGCCGCCCACGGACCGCTCCAGGGCCTTGACCTGGTGGGACAGGGCGGGCTGCGTGACGTGCAGACCGTCCGCGGCGCGCGTGAAGGAGGACTCCTCCACGACGGCCAGGAAGTACTCCATCTGGCGCAGGCTCATGACCTCGAAGCATAAAGATCCTGCATGAACTTCAGAAGATCATTTCCTTGGACTTGACCCAACGGGCGGTGGAGGCTGGCGACATGACCAACGACAGCGCAGTGGATGTGATCGTGATCGGTGGCGGTACGGGCGGCTACAGCACCGCCCTGCGCGCCTCGGCCCTGGGCCTGAGCGTCCTGCTCGCGGAACGCGACAAGGTCGGCGGGACCTGCCTGCACCGGGGCTGCATCCCCAGCAAGGCCATGCTGCACGCGGCGGAACTCGTCGACGGCATAGCCGAGGCGCGCGAGCGCTGGGGGGTCCGGGCGAGCGTGGAGTCGGTCGACTGGTCGGCCCTGACCGCCACCCGCGACGACATCGTCTCCCGCAACCACAAGGGGGTGGAGGGGCACTTGGAGCACGCGGGGGTGCGGGTGGTGCGCAGCGGCGTCCGGTTGACGGGGCCGCGCTCGGTACGGACCGCGGACGGGCGGGAGTTCACCGCCACCCGGGGGATCGTGCTGGCCACCGGGTCCCGGCCGCGTACCCTGCCCGGCCTGGAACCCGACGGCCACACGGTGGTGACCAGTGACGACGCGCTGTTCGCGCCCGGCCTGCCCGCTTCGGTGCTGGTGCTGGGCGGCGGGGCGATCGGGGTGGAGTACGCGTCCTTCCACCGATCCATGGGCGCCGAGGTGACCCTGGTCGAGGCCGCGGACCGGCTGGTCCCGCTGGAGGACGCGGATGTGTCCCGGCACCTGGCGCGGGGCCTGAAGAAGCGCGGGATCGACGTGCAGACCGGGGCCCGGCTGGAGGAGGCCGGGCGGCTCGCCTCCGGCGGCGTCCGGGCCACCGTGCGCACCGCGCGCGGGGAGCTGCGGGAGATCGGGGCGGAGCGCCTGCTGGTGGCCGTCGGGCGGGTCCCGGTGACCGACGGCCTGGACCTCGCGGCGGCCGGACTGGCCACCGACGGACGGGGGTTCGTGGCCCCGGCCGACTGGTCCCGGCTGGAGACCGCCGTCCCGGGGATCCACGTGGTGGGCGACCTGCTGCCGCCGCCCTCGCTCGGGCTGGCGCACGCCTCCTTCGCGGAGGGCCTGCTGGTCGCGGAAACCCTGGCCGGGGTGGCCGGCGCGCCGGTGGACTACGCGGCGGTGCCGCGGGTGACCTACTCGGCCCCGCAGACCGCCGCCGTCGGGCTGACGGAGGCCCAGGCGCGCGAGGCGGCGTACGACGTGGTGGTGAACACGATGCCGCTGACCGCCGTGGCCAAGGGCATGGTGCACGGGCAGGGCGGCACGGTGAAGGTGGTCGCCGAGCGGGACGGGCGGGTGCTCGGCGTGCACCTGGTGGGGCCGCACGTGTCGGAGATGATCGCGGAGAGCCAGCTGATCGTGGGCTGGGACGCGGAACCGGGCGATGTGGCACGGCACGTCCACGCCCACCCGACGCTGTCGGAGGCGGTCGGGGAGGCATTCCTCAGCCTGGCGGGCCGCGGACTGCACCAGCAGTAGCCCGGCGGCCCCGGGCAGCGGCCCCGGGGCCGGGCCCGCCGGTGTCGGGCCCCTGGGCCTTGGCCAGGGGTTTCACCCTCGATTCGGGGAACTGCGGGGCCCGCGGAGCAGTAGGCGGCGGGCCCTGCGGGCATGGCATCCCTTGTGACTCTCCTCCGTGACATGCGCTACCCCACACCGCGGGAACTCGGGCTCGCCGCCCGCGCTCTGGCGGACGAACACCCCGGCGAGGCCCGGCTCCGCCAGGCCGGCACCTCCCGGGCCGGACAGCCGCTCTGGGTGCTGTCCGTCGCCGCGACCGGCGGCGCCCCGCGCGGGGCCGACCGCAACGTCCTCGTCGTCGCCGGGGCGCACGCCAACGAGCCCGTCGGCGGCGCCACCGCCCTCTCGCTCGCCCGGCGCGTCCTCGACGACCCGGCGCCGCGGGCCGGCTGCGGCTGGCACTTCCTGCTCTGTGCCGACCCGGACGGCGCGGACCTGCACCGCACCCCCCACCCCTACTCGCTGCTGGACTACCACCGGAACTTCTTCCGGCCGCCCGGCCCCGAACAGCCCGAGTGGGCGCCGTCCTTACTGCCCCCGGACCGGCTGCCGCCCGAGACCCTGGCCCTGATGGCGCTCATCGACGAACTGCGGCCCGTCCTGCAGGTCTCCCTGCACGCCACCGACCTCGGCGGCTCCTGGGTGCAGCTCACCCGGGACGTACCCGGCCTCGCCGAGCCGTTCGCCAAATCGGCCGCCGAGCTGCGCATCCCGGTGGAGAACGGCGCCTCGGACGCGGCCGGCTGGCCCTCCCCCGGGCCCGGGATCTTCGTGATCCCGCAGCCGGGCAGCGAGGCCGCCGGGGCCTTCCACCCGGAGGACACCCGGCTGAGCACCTGGTACCACGCCCACCGCTACTCCGGCACGACCGCCATCGTCGAAGTCCCCATGTGGGCCTCCGACCTGGTGGACGATCCGGCCCCGCACCCCGACCCGCGCGGCGCCCTGCGGATGCTGGCCGAGCGGCTCACCACGGACGCCGCGCTCGTCGCCTCGGTCCGCGCCGGCGCCGACGTACGGCCGGGTCCGCCGTACGAGGACGAGGACGAGGGTCCGGCCGCGGCGCCCCTGCTGCGCGCGGTGGACTGGACGCTCGCGCTGATCCCCCGGATCGCCGCCGAGTGGACGGCCGGGGCTCCCGAAGAGGCCACGGCGGCGTACATCGCCAGCATCGACGCCTTCGGGCGGCGGCTGTCGCTGCGCGCCGCCGCGATGCTGCTACGGGTGCTGCGCGCCCAGCGGCATCCGGCGGCGCCCGGGCTGGACCGGCTGGTCACCGGGTGGTGCGAGGACTTCGCGGCCCGTTTCGGGGCCCGCTGGGTCCCGGTGGCCACCCAGGTGGAACACCAGTCCCGGACCGTCCTGGCCGCCTACGACCGCCTCGTCGCGGCCGGCCGGGACGAGGACGAGCGGGCCGGCTGAGCGGGCCGGGTCGGCGGGCGGGCTGAGCTGCGGTCAGGTCCTGGGCGGCCCCAGGCGGGTGTCGGGGCCGGGCGGCGGCAGGGCCACCGGCCTGGCTCCGTCGTGGTCCTCCCCGGCGTCGTGGAGGGGGCGGGTGCCTTCGGCCGCGGCCGCCAGCCACTGCCAGACGTGCGGCCGGCGGGCGTCCGGGGCCACGGGGGGCTCCCCGCCGGAGATCCAGGTCGTGAGGGTGAACCGGTGGTCCGAGAAGCGCCCGCTCGGGCAGGTGGACGGCACGACCTCGTGGAAGGCCCCGGAGGGAAAGAAGGCGATGGTGTCGTGCTCGGGCTCGATCGTGCGGTAGGACTCCCCCGGCCGCGCCCGGCCCTCGTCCACCACGGTGTCGTACAGCCGGAGTTGGCCGCCGCCGAAGCCGCGCGGCGTGCGGTGCAGGTAGTACACGGCGGACAGTGCCGTGCTCACGTCCCGGACACGTGAGGCGTCCGTGTGGATGCCGAAGTGGCCGCCTTCGCCGTGCGCCGTCAGGACGGTCAACGACTGTGCGAGTGCGGCCCGGTGACCGAGGACCTCCTGAACGAGCGGCAGACAGTCGGCCAGGTGTGCGCTGAACACCTCGCTGGTCACGGGAAGGACCAGCGAGTCCCGCCCCTTGCGGGACACCTGTCCGGTCAGGGGGTCCAGGACGGTCCCCGCCGTGAAGTCCTCCTCCCGCGATATCGCGTACTCCAGCAGGGCGGCGGCGCGCTCCGCCCCCAGGAAGTTCTCGAAACGGCAGACCGGTGCCGGTACCGCGAGCGCGGGGGACCACCGGTCGGAGGGAGGCAGGACTCGCGGGCTGATTTCCATCGGCGTGGCCGGTTCCATCGTGTATCCGCTCATAGCCCGGAACCGTACGGCGGCGGCCGTCCGCGCCGAAGGAGCACAGGGGGGCGCACGGAAGTGCGCGGCGCACGCCCGCACCCGTGCATCCGGAGCGGCACGGTCAGCGGGAAGCGGAACCGGACCCGGGCTCAGGCGCGGGCCCGGGGAGTGCCTGGTCCTGACCCAGGGAGGGCTCCACCGCGAGGGAGTAGCGGTGCTTCGGCCGTCCGGTGGCGCCGAGCCGGTCGTAGAAGCGGATCGCGCCCGCGTTCCAGTCCGGGGTCTGCCACTGGACCTGGTCGAGGCCGAGCTCGCGGGCCAGACCCGTCACGCCGTCCATCAGGGCGCCGCCGAGGCCGTGGCCGCGGGCCTCCTCCGCCAGGTAGAGGCAGTCCATGTGCAGGTAGTACCGGGCGTCCCAGAAGGCGAACTCGGCGGAGCAGGCGGCGTATCCGGCGACCGTGCCGTCCGGGGTCTCGGCGAGCAGCACCCACAGCCGGGCGTCCTCGGCGAACAGCTGCGGGCCGAGCCGCTCGGCGAGGTCCGGCGGGCGCGGCGCCGACTTCTCGTACGCCACGTGCTCGTGGACGAGTTCGGCCAGGCGGGGCAGGTCCCCGACGCGTGCGCGGCGGATGACGGAGGTGTGTTCCATGGCCACCATCCTGCGCGCCGACCCCCGGCGCCGTACCGGCGGGGCGCCCCCACGGGACACCTTCAAGGGATCCCCCTCCGGGGACGCCCTCAGCTCGACGAGAGCCGGAAGGTCATGTTCCCGAAGCTGACCTGGTCCCCGTCGCGGACCACCGCGGAGCCGGTCACCCGGTGCCCGTTGACCGTGGTCCCGTTGGTGGATCCGAGGTCCCTGAGCACCCACACCCCGCCCTGCAACCTGAGCTCCGCGTGCGCCCGGGAGACCGTCTCGTGGCTGAGCCGCAGCCCGTTGCCGGGGTCGCGGCCGATCCGCAGGGCCGTCGCGCTCGGATGCGGCAGCAGCAGCTTGGGCAGCCGCTCGGCGTTCCAGGCGCGCCGGACCCCGAGGGACACGGCCGAGGCCCGGCCGACCCAGCCGAACAGCCGACGGGTCCAGGGGCTTTCGGCCGCCTGCCGGGACTGGAGGTCGGCCGTGAGGACGGCGAGCTCCTCGGAGCGGCGGGCGACCAGGGCGAGTTCCATCCGGCGCAGGAAGGTGTCGTGGGACAGCTTGCCGAGGGCCGCGCCCTCCCTGAGCTGGCCCAGCGCCCGGTCGCGCTCGGCGTCGGACAGCCGCGGCGCGGGGAAGGCGGGAATCTCGAAACTGGACGTCACAGGGTGATTGTCGGCCCGTCGGGGCCGGAGTGTCCAGAACTCCCCCGCCACGCCCGGAATGATGGGCACGATACGCATGCTGGACACCGCCGCCGACGAGGGGACCGCCGTGCAGTTCGAGGTGTGGGCACCACTGACAGGTCACGTCGCCATGCTGCTCGACGGGACGACGTACGACATGGCACGCGATCCGGACCGGGACGGCTGGTGGACCGCCGAGGCCCCGGCCGCCGACGGGAGCCGCTACGGATTCCTGCTCGACGGCGACGGCCCGCGGCCGGACCCGCGCGGGCGCCGGCTGCCCGACGGGCCCGACGGCCTGTCGGCGGTGGTCGATCCGGAGACCCTCGCCCCGCAGCCCGCGCAACCACCGCGCACCCGGCTCCAGGACGCGGTCCTGTACGAGCTGCACATCGGCACCTTCACCCCCGAGGGCACCTTCGACGCGGCCGCCGCCCGGCTCGGGCACCTCACCGCCCTCGGCGTCACGCACGTGGAGCTGATGCCGGTCTGCTCCTTCTCCGGCCGGCACGGCTGGGGGTACGACGGGGTCGCGCCCTGGGCCGTTCACGAGCCGTACGGCGGCCCGGCCGGCCTGGCCCGCTTCACGGCCGCCGCGCACGAGGCGGGGCTGGGCGTGGTGCTGGACGTGGTCCACAACCACCTCGGCCCGTCCGGCAACCACCTGCCCGCCTTCGGCCCGTACTTCACCGACACCCACCACACCCCGTGGGGCTCCGCGGTCAACCTGGACGCGGCCGGCTCCGACGAGGTACGCGCCTACCTGCTCGGCAGCGCGCTGGCCTGGCTGCGCGACTACGGGATCGACGGCCTGCGGCTCGACGCCGTGCACGCGCTGGCCGACGACCGGGCGCTGACCTTCCTGGAGGAACTGTCCGCGGCCGTCGACGAACTGGCCGCGGACACCGGCCGCCCCCTGTTCCTGATCGCCGAGTCCGACCGCTGCGACCCCCGCACCACCACCCCGCGCGCCACCGGGGGCCTGGGCCTGCACGCCCAGTGGAACGACGACTTCCACCACGCCCTGCACTGCGCGCTGACGGGCGAGTCCCAGGCGTACTACGCCGACTTCGCCACGGCCCCGCTCGCCGCCCTCGCCAAGACCATGACCCGGGTCTTCTTCCACGACGGGACCTGGTCCTCCTTCCGCGGCCGTACCCACGGCCGCCCGGTGGACCACCGCCGGACCCCGGCCCACCGCTTCCTCGGCTACACCCAGACCCACGACCAGATCGGCAACCGGGCGCTCGGCGACCGGCTCTCCGCCTCGCTCTCCCCCGGGCTGCTGGCGTGCGCCGCGACCGTGGCCCTCACCGGGCCGTTCGTGCCGATGCTGTTCATGGGCGAGGAGTGGGGGGCGAAGACCCCCTGGCAGTACTTCACCGACCATCCGGACCCGGGCCTCGCCGAGGCGGTACGGTCCGGCCGGCGCCGGGAGTTCGCGGCGCACGGCTGGAAGGCCGAGGAGATCCCGGACCCGCAGGACCCGGCCACCCGGGACCGCTCCTGCCTGGACTGGGCGGAGCCCGAACAGGCCGTCCACGCCCGCCTGCTGGACTGGTACCGCACGATGGTCGCGCTCCGCCGCACCCATCACGACCTGCGCGACCCGGACCTGGGGGCGGTCCGGGTCGCGCACGACGAGGAGCGTCGCTGGCTCACCTTCCGGCGGGGCGACGTCCGGGTGGCCGTGAACCTCTCCCCGGACCCGGTGACGATCGCGCTGGGCCGCAACGGGGTACGGGTGCTGGCCTCCTGGGAGCCGGTCGGCCACCCGGGTCCCGACGGGCGGATCCACGTACCCGGCGAAACGGCGGTCGTCCTGGCCCCGTGAGTCTCACTCCACGACGGCCAGCTCGCGCGGGGCGTTGTTGAGGCGGAGCCCGCCCTCCTCGGTGACGGTCACGATGTCCTCGATGCGGACGCCGAACCGGCCCGGCAGGTAGACGCCCGGCTCCACGGAGAAGCACATGCCCGGGACCAGCGGCTGCTCCTCGCCCTCGACCATGTACGGGGGCTCGTGGGTGGTGACCCCGATGCCGTGGCCGGTGCGGTGGATGAAGCGGTCCCCGTAGCCGAACTCGGTGATCACGGCACGGGCGGCCCGGTCGATCTCCTGGCAGGAGACCCCCGGCCGGACCGCGGCCACGCCGGCCTGCTGGGCCTCGCGGACGATGTCGTGGACCCGCTGCTCCTCGGCGGTGGGCTCGCCGACGTGCACGGTGCGGGAGATGTCGGAGCCGTAGCCGAAGCGCAGGCCGCCGAAGTCGAGGACCACCATGTCGCCGTGGCGGATGACCCGGTCCCCGGCCTCGTGGTGCGGATTGGCCCCGTTGGGGCCGGAGCCGACGACCGTGAAGTCGACCTGGGAGTGGCCGTGCGCGCGCAGCAGGGCCGCCAGGTCCTCGGCCACGTCGGTCTCCCGCCGGTCGGCGAAGGGGAGGTGGAGGAGCTGCGCGTAGGCGGCGTCGGCGGCGGCCCCCGCCGCGGCGAGGCGCTCCAGCTCCCGCTCGTCCTTGACCGCGCGGAGCATGGGCAGGCAGTCGGTGAGCGGCGCGTAGGAGCTGTTCGGCAGTTCCCGCTGCAGGCCGAGGAGATGCAGCGCCCAGGTGTTGTCGCTCACCCCGAAGCGCCCGCGGAAGTCCAGCAGCGGGGCGGTGACGGCGTACGGGTCCTTCCCGTCGGCCCAGTCCCGCAGGGTCAGCGCGGTGGCGCCCGGGGCCTGTTCCGCGTCGGGTGCCTCCAGCGCGGGCACGATGAGCACCGGGTCCTGCCCGGCGGCCAGGACGAGCAGGGTCAGCCGCTCGGTCTCGGCGGTGGGCCGGTAGCCCGTGAGGTGCGTGAGGTCGGGCCCGGGGGCGATCAGCAGTCCGGCGAGTCCCGCGTCGGCGGCGGTCTGCGCGGCTGCGGCCATCCGGGCGGCGTAGTCATCGGCCGTGAAGGGTGCGGGTTCACGTGTCATACGGGTGATCCTCCCGTGAGTCGCGCGGCGACGGCAGCGGCCACGCCGGTCGGGCGGCCCGGGGAGAGGAGCTCCGTACGGTGCACCAGGCGCGGGGCCGACAGAGGTACGGCGACCCCGGCGCCGGCGGCCTCCGCCACGCGGCGCGGCAGCAGCGCGAGGCCGTGCCCGGCGGCTGCGAGGGCGCACAGCGCGAGCAGGTCGGTGCCTTCGTAGCGCACGGAGGCGCGGGCGGCGGTGAGCGGCAGCCCCACGCCGGGTGCGTCGAGCCAGCGTGCGTCGGCGAGGTCGTCGAGCCGGACGGCGGCCCGCCCGGCGAGCGGATGCCCGGCAGGCAGCAGCACGGCCAGCTCCTCCTCACCCGCGCCCGTCACGGTGAGCGGGGCCACGTCGGGCAGCCGCAGCGGGTCGCTCGGCGCGGCGAGGCCGTCGACCAGGCCGAGGTCGCAGCCTCCGGTGGCGACGGCGGCGGGCACCTCGGCCGGGGGCAGCACCCGCAGGGTGACCCCGGTGGCGGGCAGCGCCGCGAGCAGCCGGGGGCCGACGGCGAGCGGGGAGGCGGCGAGGGTGACGCGCCCGGGCGGGGCGGCGGCCAGCCGCAGCACATCGGCGCGGGCGGCGTCGAGCCGCAGCAGCAGCGGTCCCGCGTGCTCCAGCAGCCGCACCCCGGCCGGGGTCGGCGCGACGGGCCGGCGGGTGAGCAGCTCGGCCCGCAGGTCCCCTTCGAGCGCGGCGATGTGCTGGGAGACGGCCGACTGGGTGTAGCCCAGCTCGCGGGCGGCCGCGGAGAAGGAGGAGAGCCGGGCCACGGCGATGAAGGTGCGGAGCAGGTGCGGATCCATGACCCGCAGGATCCCATCAGGATCACTGATCGGGGATGCAGGAACCATCGTTGGCGCTGAACCGGGTCCGGGTCGCACGATGACGGGTATGACCACCGCCCCGATCGCGCGGATCGCCCTCGTCGGCGACCGTTCCCCGCACGTGAAGTCCCACACCCGGATCCCGCTCCTCCTCGACTCCCTCGCCTCCCGCGACGGGCTCGTCCTCGACGCCTACTGGATCCCCACCGGCGAGGCGGAGGCCGAGGCGGCCGCCGGGACCCTGGCCCGTTTCGACGCCGTGTGGGTGCTGCCCGGAAGCCCCTACGCCAGCGAGCCCGGGGCGCTGGCCGCGATCCGGGTGGCCCGCGAGGGGCGCATCCCGTTCCTCGGGACCTGCGGGGGCTTCCAGCACGCCCTGCTGGAGTACGCCCGGAACGTGTGCGGGCTGGCCGGCGCCGCGCACGCCGAGAACGATCCCGGGGCGGCGGACCCACTGATCGCGCCGCTCGCCTGTTCGCTCGTCGGGCACGAGGGCCTCGTACGGTGCGAGCCGGGCTCGCTCGCCGAGGCCGCGCTCGGTGCGGAGCGGTCGATGGAGCGCTACCACTGCTCGTACGGGCCCGCGCCCACGCACCTGCCGGAGCTCACCGCGCACGGCCTGCGGCTGTCGGGGCGCGACGAGGACGGCCAGGTGCGCATCGCGGAGCTGCCCGGGCACCCCTTCTTCCTGGCCACGCTGTTCCAGCCGGAGCTGCACGGGGACGGGTCGAGGCCGCACCCGATCGTCCGGGCGCTCGCCGCGGCGGCCGTCGCCCACGCCGTCGCCCGCCCCTCCGGACGTGCTTCCGGCCCGGCCGCAAGCACGTCCGCCGCCCGATAAGGCGTCGCGGGACCACCCCTCTGATCGGCTATGCTGTGCTTGCACATCGAACGGGCGGTCCGCCGCCCTTCGTGGTGGGTGTAGCTCAGTTGGTAGAGCACCTGGTTGTGGTCCAGGTGGCCGCGGGTTCAAGTCCCGTCACTCACCCTGTCGATCCCGTGGGGTACGAGGTCTCCTCGTACCCCACGGGATTTTTCGTGCGCCCGGCCCGATCGGCAGGACACCCCCCTAGGGCCTGTCTTTCGGATCAGGCGGGCCCGGCATGATCCGAAAGACAGGCCCTAGATCCGCAGGAAGGCCTCCACCTCGGTGACGAAGGCCACCGGGGTCTCGTGCGGCGGGTAGTGGCCGGTGCCCGGGACCGTCACGACCCGGCAGTCCGGGTAGGACGCCTGCCAGGTGTCCCTCATCACATCCGCGGTGATCGCGAGGTCGTACTCGCCGACGAGGACGAGCACCGGGACGGTGTTGCCCTTCACGGCGGCGGACAGGTCGAGCGGCTGCCAGCTCGCGAGGTAGCCGGCGAAGGCCTCGGGGCGGGAGACGGCCAGCGAGTGCTCGACCATCCCGTCGAGCCAGTGGCGGCTCACGCGGTTGCCCGTGACCAGGTCGAGGATGACACGGCGCTTCTCGGGGTCGGTGGCGGCGCCGTGGAAGAGGGCGTGGGTCGCGTCGTCCATCGCGTAGGGGCCGGCCGGGACCGGGGCGAGCCCGATCAGCTTCTCCACCCGCTCGGGGGCGCGGACGAGGACCTGCTGGACCGCCTTGCCGCCCATGGAGTGGCCGAGGAGGGAGAAGGTGTCCCAGCCGAGCTGGTCGGCGAGTTCGAGGACGTCGTCGGCGATCTCGGCCAGGGTGTGGCGGCCGGGGACGTCGCGGCGGTCGCCGTATCCGCGGTAGTCGAGGAAGACGTAACTGAAGCCCTCGGGGTCCAGGTGGTCCAGTACGGAGCCCCAGTTCGCGGAGGTGCCGAACCAGTCGTGCAGCACGATGACGCGGACGGGTCCGGTACCGATCCTGCGGTGGGCGATGGCCATGCGTTCTCCCTCGGTGACGTGGCGAAGAAAACCGACGCCGGAGGTTCTGCCCACCGGATCCACCGTCACACCGTGATCCCGGCACCACGCCCGCAGCCACCGCCCCGGAGACCTCCCGGTCGTGGAACGGCGGCTGCTGCGCGCACCGGAGGACCGGATCAGACGGTCTTGATCGCCGGGTCCGAGACGCCCGGGGCGCCGGTCTCCACGTGTCCGGCGAAGCGGCGCAGGAAGGTGGCGTCGGCGTCGGAGACGACCTGCACGTCGTACCAACGGCCCGAGGCGGCGAGGTCCACCGTGTGGGAGACCGTCGCGCCGGCCGCCACCCGGAGGATCGGGGCGGCGCCGCCGTAGGTGTTGGTCACCGTGAGGTTGACGGCCGCCGTCCCGGAGTTGGTCAGGGTCAGGGCCAGGTTGCCGGTGGCCGCCAGGTGGCGGGCCGTGACCTCGGGGCCGGCCTTCTTCGCCGGGCCCTTCCAGCTGCGCAGGAAGCCGTTCGGTCCCCACACCGTGAGGTTGATCTGGTTGCCGGTGGAGCTGCTGGTGGACCAGGTGTCGACAAGCGTCTTGCCCGCCTCGACCGTGTAGGGCCAGGGGCCGTCCGTGCGGTTGCCCGAGGTGCTGTGGAAGTGGGCGCCCAGGGTTGGCCCGGAGGCGAAGGTGAGGGTGAACTTGCCGGTGGAGGTGGTGCGGGCGCCGTCCACGTAGGGGCTGTAGCCGAGCGCGCGGGCCGGCTTGGAGCCGGCTTCCTGCCGGGGCAGGGTGCCGGTCGCCGGCGGGGTCGGGTGGTAGGAGGGGTGGCGGTCCTTGTCCGGCGGGACGTACCCGGCCGTGGACGGCAGCGCGGCGGGCGCCGCATCGGCCCGGGTGAAGTCGAAGGCGGAGGTCAGGTCGCCGCAGACGGCACGGCGCCACGGGGAGATGTTGGGCTCCTGCACCCCGAACCGCTTCTCCATGAAGCGGATCACCGAGGTGTGGTCGAAGGTCTCGGAGCAGACGTAGCCGCCCTTGCTCCAGGGGGAGACCACGATCATCGGGACGCGCGGGCCGAGCCCGTACGGTCCGGCCGCGTAGCCGCCGCCACCGGCGTAGAGGTCCTTCGACACGTCGGCCGTGGACAGGCCCCAGGCGGAGGAGGCCGGCGGATACGGCGGGACCACGTGGTCGAAGAAGCCGTCGTTCTCGTCGTAGGTGATGAACAGGGCGGTCTTGGCCCAGACCGCCGGGTTCGCGGTCAGCGCGTCCAGGACCTGCGAGATGTACCAGGCGCCGAAGTTGGTCGGCCAGTTCGCGTGCTCGCTGAACGCCTCGGGGGCGGCGATCCAGGAGACCTGGGGCAGCGTGCCGCCCACCACGTCCGCGCGCAGCCGGTCGAAGTAGCCGTCGCCCGCCTTGACGTTCGTGCCCGTACGGGCCTTCTCGTACAGGGCGCTGCCGGGCTGGGCACCCCGGTAGGTGTTGAAGTACAGCAGCGAGTTGTCGCCGTAGTTGCCGCGGAAGGCGTCGTTGATCCAGCCCCAGGAACCGGCGGCGTTCAGGCCGTCGCCGATGTCCTGGTAGACCTTCCACGAGACCCCGGCGGACTCCAGCCGCTCGGGGTAGGTCTTCCAGCCGTAGCCGGCCTCCTGGTTGCCGAGGACCGGGCCGCCGCCGGTCCCGTCGTTGCCGGTGTGACCCGTCCACAGGTAGTAGCGGTTCGGGTCCGTGGCGCCGATGAAGGAGCAGTGGTAGGCGTCGCACACCGTGAAGGCGTCGGCGAGGGCGTAGTGGAACGGGATGTCGTTCCGGGTCATGTACGACATGGTCGTGGCCGTCTTGGCCGGGACCCACTTGTCGTACTTGCCGTTGTTGTACGCCTGGTGGCCGCCGGCCCAGTCGTGGTTGAGCCCTTCCAGGAACTGCATGCCGAGGTCCTGGACCTGCGGGTTGAAGGGCAGGATGTCCTTCGTCCCGTTCGACTGGTGGAAGACCGACTTGCCGTTGTCCTGGAGGACCGGCCGCGGGTCGCCGAAGCCCCGTACCCCCTTCATCGCGCCGAAGTAGTGGTCGAAGGACCGGTTCTCCTGCATCAGGACGACGACGTGCTCGATGTCCTGGATCGTGCCGGTGGTGCCCTGTGCCGGGATGGCGGCGGCCCGCGCGATGCTGTCGTTCAGCATCGTGAGGGCGGCGGTGCCACCGGCTATCTGCAGGAACCTGCGACGGTTGAGTTCTGCCATGGGGTGACGACCTCTGGGGGTGAGGGGGAAGTCGAGGGGCGCCCCAAGGACAGCGGTCCCGGGGTACCGGGCGGAGATCGCTTCGTGACGCTGCGCCGTACACCTGGAGAACGAAAAGAGCTCCCGAACGACCCGCGTATCTGCTGAAATGACCTCCCACACACTGCACGGGGGGCGCAGAGCGGATGGCCGGGACCGAGTTCGGGCATGCCATCGGGCTGCCCCGCGCGCTCTCCGGCCTGCCGCTGTCGCCGCTCGTGGGAGGGTACGGGGAACTCCTCTCCGCGCAACAGTCCCTCGGATTACGCCACTTGGGCGAGTTACTGGTGCCGTCCGGCGGACGCTTACGGGTACTCGACGGGATCTTCGCCGTCACCGGGCCCGGCCGGCGCCGGCACGTGGGCGCCGGGGTGCTGCGGTCGCTGCGCCGAGAGCGGCCGGAGCCGGGAGCCGCCCGGTTGCTGGAGCGGCTGGCCTCGATCCAGGAGGCGGACCCCGCCGCCCTGCGCCGGATCCTGCTCTACCAGCTGACCCACCTGCTCCAGGACCATCCCGAGGGGCAGCTGCCGGCCACCGCGGCCGGCTTCGGGGTGGACCCGGCCGAGGCCGCGGCCCTGGTCCACGCGGCCGCCCGGCGGGCCCGGCTGGACGAGGGGCAGCGGGCCGCCGCCGAATCCCTGCTCGACGACGTGCTGGAGCACCGGATCCGCTCCGCGGCCCGCCGGGCCGCAATGCTGCCGCCCGCGGGTGAGGACACCTCGCTGGCGGCCCTCCTCGCCGGGCTGGCCGCCCGGGTGGCGGCCGCCGACACCGAGCTCGCGGTCGCCCGGCGGGCCGAGGAGCAGGGGGATCCGGAGCGGGCCTGCGTCCACTACGAGGAGGCCGCGGCGCTGGCGGGCGACTGCCCGCGCGCGGTGCGCGGGCTGGTCCGCACCTACCGGCCCGATCCCGGGGACCCCGGCCCGATGGTGTCCGCCCTCGTTCCCGGAGGTGTCGAACTGCGCTGGCCCGTCGGGGACTTCGGGGACACGCGCTGGCGGGTGGTGCGGCTCACCCGCGGGGAGCCGGCCGGCGCGCCGCTCGCCGAGGTGGCGGGGCGGCCGGTCGGGGGCGTGCTCGTGGACCGCGGCGCCGGGATCGGCCAGGAGGTCCGCCACGTGGCGCTGCCGCTGCGGGCCGACGGCGCCGTCGACGGGCCGCCGCTGATCGCGGCCCCGCTGTCGGTCGCCCCGGCGGTGACGGAGGCGGCCGCCGCCGACGGCAACGGGTGGATCGGGGCCTCGTGGACCGCGCCGTCGGGCGCGTCCCACTGCGAGGTGACGCTGACCGGGCCGCAGGGACGCGTACCGGTGCCCGCGGCGGCACGGGCGGGTCTGCGGGAGACCCTGCGCGCGGAGGGGCTGGCGCCCGGGAGGTACGAGCTGGCGGTGCGGGCCCGGTACGCCCCGACGGGCCGCGCCGACCGCGCCCACCGCGGCGCGCTGTCCGCGGCCGTTACCGTCCCGGTCACCGTGCACGCCTGGCCGGAGCCCGTGCTCACCCTGACGGCCCGGGCCCGGGAGGCGGGCGGGATGGAGTTCGGGCTGACCGGCGGCGACAGGGCCGAGGTGCGGCTGGTGGAGTGGCCCGGCGCCGCGCCCGCCGAGCGGGCCGAACTGACGGCGGCCGAGCTGCCGCCGCCGCTGGAGTGGGCCGGTCCGGGCTGGTCCCGCCCGGGCGGGAGCGGTCCGGGCGGGAGCAGTCCGGGCGGGAGCAGTCCGGGCGGGAGCAGTCCCGCCGGGAGCGGCCGGGTCTGTGTCGGGCACCCGCCCCCGGGATCGCTCACCAGCGTCTGCGCCGTGTCCGTGCTGGGCGCGCGGGCCCTGGCCGGGCCCTGCGTCCTGGTCGAGGCCCCGCTGCCGGTGACCGGGCTCGCGCTGCGGCGGGCCGCGCCCGGCCTGGTCGAGGTCGGCTTCGACTGGCCCGGCACGGCCGGCACCGTCACCGCCGTCGTCACCCAGGACGGCCGGCGCACGGAGTCCGCCGTGGCCCGCAGCGTGTTCCTGCGCGAGGGCCTGCGACTGCCGGTCACCCCGGCCGCGTTGTCCGTCGAGGCCCACGCCGCACCGCGCAGCGCGCGTTCCGTGCTCGCCTCGGCCGGGGGCGACGCGCGGGCCGAACTGCCCGCCGACGTGGCCATCGCCTACGAGCTGGTGCCCGGCGCCCGGCGCGGCCTGCGCCGCGGGCCCGCCGTCCTGCGGGTGACCGTACGGGCGCCGGGCGGCGCACCCGGCCCGGACCTCCCCGGCTTCGTCCTCGTGGCCCGCGGGGACGGCGGCCGCAACCCGCGGCGCCCGGGCGGCCCGTCCGGCGGAACGGCCGTGTGCCGGGTGACCGGGGCCGAGCTCGCGGCCGCGGCCGCGGGCGCCGGAACGGGCACCGGCACGGTGGAGCGCCCGATCGACACCGCCGTCGCACCCGGCCGCCCGTACGCCCTGCGCGGTTTTCTCCTCGGCGGCGCCGCCGCCTCCGTCCGGCTCGAAGAGCCTCCTCTCCTCTCCCTGGTGGTCCGCTGACATGACCTCCGTCGTCTGCCCCTACTGCTTCGACCGGTCCCCGGCGGCCCGGCTGCCCTACCGCTGCCAGATGTCCGCCACGGGGGTGCGCGGCGCCAAGCCCTGCAGCGCCGAACTCGACACCATATGGGCCGATTTCATGGGCCCGAGCGTGCCTCCCGCGCTGAAGATGCGCGGCCCGGTCTTCACCGCCCCGCGCGGCCTCGGCCTGCGCCTGACCCCGAGCGGGGGCGGATCGCGCGCGGACTGCCCCGCCTGCGGCGGGTCCACCCCGGTCCGGGTCTGCCGGCGCTGCCACAGCGACTTCCCGAGCGACTACTGCGACCAGGACACCCGGATCATCGCCCTGCTCGGCCCCAAGGCCTCCGGGAAGAGCACCTACGTCTCGGTGCTGCTGGGCGAACTGCGCGGCAGGGTGGGCCGGGCGTACGGAGCCTCGGTGACCGCGATGGGCGGCGAGACCCAGCGCCGGGACCGGGAGCTCGCGGAGGACCTCTACGACCGGCTGCGGCTGCCGGAGGCCACCCGGCCGGCGGCTCTCGGCTTCAACGACCCGCTGCTGTACCGGCTGAGCCTGCCCCTGCGGCGCCGGCTGCGGGGGGACGGCAGCCGGCACACCGCGCTGGTGTTCTTCGACGCGGCGGGCGAGGACCTCGCCAGCGCCGAGGCCATGGACCGCTACACCCACTACCTGGCCGCCGCCGACGGGATCATCCTGCTCGTGGACCCGCTGCAGATGCGGGCGGTGCGCGACCGGCTGCCGGTGGACGACGGGCCGCCGCTGCCGGTCATCGAGACCCCGCCGCAGCAGATCGCCGCCGATCTCGCGGCGCAGCTGCGGGCGCACGGCCGGGGTTCCTCCCGCGGCCGGGTCACCACCCCGGTGGCGGTGGCCGTGACCAAGACGGACTCGCTGGCGCCGCTGCTGGAGCCGCATTCGCCGCTGCTGCGCAATGCCGACCACGGCGCCGGCGCGCTCGACGAGGAGGACCGGCGGGCGGTGCACGAGGAGATGCGCTCGCTCCTCGACGGCTGGGACTCGGGGGCGCTGCTGCGGCAGTTGGAGCGGGACTTCGCCCAGCTGTCGCTGTTCGGGCTGTCGGCGCTCGGCTCGTCGCCGCCCGCGCACGCGCCGGCCGACGCCCCGAAGTCGGGTCCGCGACCGCTGCGCGTGGAGGATCCGCTGCTGTGGCTGCTGGGGCTGGGCGGGCTGCTGCCGCGCACCGGTGGCGCCGTCGGCGCGGGTGGCCGTACCGGCTCCGAGGGGAACTCATGAATCTCGCCCAACTGCACTACACCTCGGCGCCGCCCGGTCCCGACGGCTCCGGTTTCCGGTTCACGGCCGTGAGCCCCGGGGTGCCGGCCGCCCTGCTGCGCGAGGCGGAGCAGCTGATCGGCTACGAGCCGCCCCGGGACGCGCCGCCGCGCCCGGGGCCGAAGGAGCTGGCCGCCTTCCCGCAGGCGCTCAGCCTGAACGTGCTGGCCGACGGCAGCCGGCTGCTGGCGCGCTCGGTGTACACGGGCGCCGACTACAGCGGCCGCTGGGGCAATTTCCACGCCCACGCGGTGCACCTGCCGCAGCCCGCCGGTTCCGGTCCGGCCGTGGGCGAACTGCCGATCACCGCCTGGGGCTCGCCCCAGTGGGCCGCCGCGACCCCGGAGGCCGGCGCCCCCGTGCTGGCCGCGGTGCCCGCGCCGGGCCGCCTCGACCGGGCCGCGCTGGCCGCCTTCGTCGCGGCCCGCGCGCCGTGGCTCGCCGCCTTCTTCGCCGATGTGCGCCGGCTCGGCGAGGACCCGGACGCCCCGCAGATCGTGCTCGTGGAGGCGGACAGCGAGGCCGTCGCCCGCTGGATCATGCTCGCGTGCAGTGTGCTGCCGCACCAGCGGGGACAGTGGCTCACCTTCACCACCTACACCCGGCGGCCGCAGCTGGCCCGGCAGCAGATCATCGGGGTGATGCCCGAGGACGGGCCGGGCCTCGCCGGGCAGGAACACCGCTACCGGGTCTACGACGCCACGCGCGCCGCCGCCCCCGCCGCCGCCGGGGAGCCGGACGTGTGGGCCGACACCGCCGCGCGCGTCTGGCAGGCGCGGCGCCAGGACCTGGTCGCCGAGGTGCGGCGGCTGGCCGCCGGGCCCTACGACGCGGGCCCGCTGGCCGCGCTCGCCCTGGCCGCGGACATCGCCCTGCCCTCCCCCGGCCGGACCGCGGCCGCCGACTGGGCCGCCGGGCACCGGGACGCCCTGGACGGCGTACGGCTGCACGCGCTGGCCCGGGCGCTGGGCCGCCCGGCCGGGGACCGGGACCCGGCGGAGGTCGCCGCGGCCGGGCGGCTGCTCGCGGCCCTGGACGGCTGGGCCCCGCCCACGGTGTGCGAGCCGCTGGTGGCCCTGACGCTGACCGAGGCGGTACGGACCGGCGCGCCGCCCGCGGCCCTGCCCACCGCGGGCGCCCTGGGCGCGGCCGTCCGCGGCCGCCTCGCGGCGGAGCTGGAACCGGGCCTGCGGGCGGCGCTGGGCGGCCCCGCGGCCGAACCGGGCCATCCCGCCGGGCTGTTGCGGGTGGCCTCGGTGCTCGGGGTGGACGTGAGCGACCTGCTGCCCGGCACGGCCCGGCAGCTGGCGCTCGCGCTGCTCACCGATCCGGAGCGGGCGTACGGGGCGGGAGTGCGGGCCGCGCTGGCCGAACTGCCCGGGCTGCGCGCCCTCGTACTCGACCGGCTGGACTCGCTCGCGGCGGGCGATCCGGCCGCCGGGCGGCGGCTGTTCGAGCGGACCGCGCTGCGGCCGTCCGCGGCCGACGCGCGGCCGCACCTGCGCATGTGCGCCGAGGCCGCGGCGGCGGCCGCGCCCGCACCGGACCGGGTCGGCACCCTGAACGCGCTGCTGGCCCACTCGGGCGTCTCGCTGTACGCGGAGCCGCTGGTGCTGCGGACCGCGATGCGGCTGGTGTGGGACGGGGATCCGCCGGGGGCGGGCGAGGCCGGGCTGGTGCTGATGGCGACCGGGGCGCAGGTCCACCGGGAGTCCGGGACCTGGGAGTTGCTCGTCCAGGCGGCCGTGCGGGCGCCGGCCGGGGACACCGAGGCCGCGGAGCTGGCTCCGGAGCTCCTCGGGCAGTTCCAGGAGGAGATCCCGGCCCGGCTGCGGCCGTCGCTGCTGCTGCTGGAGCTGGCCCTGAACCTGCGGTCGGGCTCGGCGGGCGGGGGCTGGGTCCGCCAGGCGCTGGACCTGGGGTCGCTGGATCCGGATCCGGGCCCGCGGGAGAGCGCGTACGCGGCCCTGTGCGCGCGGCTGCTGGCCGGGGACCGGCCGGACAGCGAGCTGCGGGCGCTGATCGAGAGCAACGACGCGGAGCTGCTGGCCGCCTACCGGGCGGCGGCGCGCGCACCGGCGGTCCGTGACCGGCTGCGGCTGGATCCCGGCTTCGCCGCGGACTGCTTCACGGTGTGGTCCTCCCAGCCGCAGGCCGGCCCGGCCTGGCAGGAGGCCCGCACGGACCTGCTCGACGGGGTGCTGCGGCCGGCCGTACGGGGCCTCGCGGCGGCGGAGCTGGCCGAGCTAGAGCAGTCGCTGGCCCGGCTGGGCGGGCGCTGGGCGGACGAGTTCCGCACCTGGCAGCGGCCGGGTGCCTTCGGCCGCCTGCGCGAACGCTTCGCAGGGCGCCGCTCCGGCGGTGCCGGGAACGGGGGCTGACGTGACGGATCCGGAGCTGATCGCGCGGATCCTCGCCACCCTCACCGGGGTGATCGGGGTCGCCGTGTGCCTCGGGTACGGGCTGTGGCGGTTCCTGGCGCTGGCCCTGTCGGCCGCCTGGGCCGCCTTCCGGACCCATCCGCCGGGCGGCACCGACCCGCGGATCGCCCCGTACACCGGTCCCGAACCGGCGCGGCCCGCGTATTGGGCCGGACAGATGTGGCTGGACGCCCGGTTCGCCGGACAGGCCGCGGCGCTGACCGTCTGGTTCCTGCTGACCCGGCACTGGCTGGGCGAGGTGGTGCGCCGCCGCCTGCTGCGCGGCCGGGGCGGCCAGACCGGCGAGCTCGCGGACCACGGCTTCGGCCGGCTGCTGCTGCGGCTGCTGGCTCCCGGTACGGCGCTGGCCGCGCTGTTGTCCGCGCTGCTCGCCTCCGTCCTGCTGGCCGGCGTCGCGCTGTTCTTCGCGGCCGAGCTCCTCCTGGTCGCGCTCGCCGCCCTGGCCGCCACCTTGGCCGGGCGCGTCGCGGAGCGGCTGTGGAAGCTGGTCCTGGGCATCCGGATGAAGTGCCCCTACCCCGGCTGCTACCGGCCGTTCCCGCTGGCCGTGCACCTCTGCCCGGGCTGCGGCGCCGCCCACCGCGAGCTGAGGCCCGGCGCCTTCGGCGCCCTGCGGCACGTCTGCCGCTGCGGGAAGGCCCTGCCGAGCACCCTCATGACCGGGCGGCGGGGGCTCGCCGCCCGGTGCCCGCACTGCGACCGGGGCCTGCCGCCGGCCGTCGGCACCACCCGGGTCGTGCACGTGCCGCTGATCGGGGGCACCTCGGCCGGGAAGACGATGCTGCTGGCGGCCGTGCTCGACGGACTGCGGTCCTGGTCGCACGAGTCCCGGCTGACCGTCGAGTACGCCTCCCCCGACGACCTCCGCGAGGCCAACGCCCTGGGACAGCAGCTGAACCGGACCGGGTGGACCCTCAAGACCCAGGGCGGGCAGCCGCGCGCCCTGATGCTGCTGGTCGGGCACGGCCGCCGGCGCCGTCTGCTGTACCTGTACGACCCGATGGGCGAGTCCCTCCGGGACGCCGACACGACCCGCGGCCAGGGCTATCTCGCGCACGCCGACGGGGTCCTGCTGGTGACCGACGTGCTCGCCGCGCCCGTCGTACGCCGTGCCCTGCAGGCGGGTGACACCGAACGGGCGCAGGCCGCCCGGCCGGCCGACCTCGGCCCGGTGGAGACGTACGCGGGGTTCACCGGCGAGCTGCAGGGGCTCGGCGGCCGTCGCGGGCGCCTGCCCGTGGCCACGGTGGTGACCAAGCGGGACGTACTGGACCGGCTGGACTCACTGCCGCGGCCGTCGGAGCCGGTCGAGGCGTGGCTGGCCGGGATCGGGCTGGACGAGCTGGTCCGGGCCCTCGGGCACGACTTCGCGGCGGCCCGGTACTGGGTGGTCAGCGCCCGCGCCGCGACCGGGGCGGGCGCCCTGGACACCGAAGGGCGGCGGGCGGCGGAGCCGGTGCTGTGGCTGCTGTCACGGACCGGGCTGCGCGTGGGACGGCTCGTACAAGACCGGCGGGAACGGCCGGACGGGCGAGCCCGGCCGGACAGCACGCAGGCCGGTCAGGACACCCGGGACCCGCAGGTCGCGCCCGGCGCGGAAAGGAGCAACACCCCATGATGACACCGCAGATCACGCGGGGCCGGCGGATGATGGCGGTCCTGTTCGTGTCGGCGGTCGTGATGACGGCGGCCGCCGCGGTGGCGGCGCTCGTGCGGTACATCCCGCAATGGACCGGAAGTTGAAGGAGACACGCGGTGAGTGACATCCCCGGCGGGCCGATGGCGAACCGGCCCGTCCATTTCATCTGGCTGATCGACTGCTCGTACTCGATGCAGGGCGAGAAGATCGGCCAGCTCAACTACGCGATCAGAGAAGCGATTCCGGAGATGCTCTCCGTGGCGCAGGACAATCCGGCGGCCCAGCTGCTGCTGCGCACGATGACGTTCTCCACGACGGCCCGCTGGCACCACAAGGACCCGGTGCCGGTCGAGCAGTTCACCTGGCAGGACGTGCAGGTGGACGGTATGACCAATCTCGGTGAGGCCCTCCAGCTCGCGGCGCGCGAACTGGACACCCCGCCGATGCCGCAACGGGCCCTGAAGCCGGTGCTGGCGCTGGTCTCCGACGGGGTGCCGACGGACGACTGGAAGGCGGGACTGCGGGCGGTGGACGCGACGCCCTGGGGCCGCAAGGCGGTCCGGGTGGCCATCGCGATCGGCGCGGACGCCGACCGCAACGTGCTCCAGGAGTTCCTGGGCAATCCCGAGCTCCAGCCGCTGGACGCGAACAGCCCCAAGCAGCTGGCGGCGGCGATCCGCTGGGCCTCGACGGCCGCGGTGAAGGCGGCCTCCCAGCCGGTGGCGGGCTTCGGGGACGCGACCGTGAAGCAGCCGCCGTACGCCCCGCCGGTGCTCGACGACGACGATGACGACGTGTGGTGAGCGAGCCCGTGTGGATGACCCACGGACCGCTGCCGCTCTGGGACACGATCCAGGGCAGCGTCCAGGGCGTGAACAAGGCGCGCAACCAGGACCACCACGACGCGGAGGGGCTCGGCACCGCGGCACGACCCCTGATCATGGCGGTGGCCGACGGCCACGGATCGGCGGCGCACGCGCGCAGTCATTTCGGGTCCCGGTTCGCCGTGGACCTGTTCGTCCAGCAGGCCCGGCTGTTCGCCGCGCTCGCGGAGCCCCGGGGCGGGACACGGCCGCCCAGCCTGGCCTGGCTGATGAACTACGCCCAGTACACGCTGCCCCGCCAACTGGTCAGCGCCTGGCAGGAGAAGGCGCTCGGGCACTGGGAGCGCAGCAGCTCGCCCGGCGAGCCCGGGCCGTCCCCGGCGGACAAGCTGGTGCTGTACGGGAGCACGCTCGTCGGCGCCGTGCTGACCCCCCGGGTCTTCGCGGCCTGGCAGCTCGGCGACGGCGAGCTGACCGTGGTGACCGACGACGGGCAGGTGACCGTACCGCTCGCGCCGGACGAGGCGGATCTGGGCGACGAGACGGAGTCGCTGTGCTCCCCGCAGGCCTGGCTGCGGGTCCGTACGCACTGGGCGCCGGTGACCGACCCCGCGCGGGCGCCGCGACTGGTGTCGCTCTCGACCGACGGGCTGTCCAAGAGCTTCGCCTCGGACACCGGCTTCCGGCAGTTCATGGCCGGGCTGGACGACCGGCTGTCGGCGGAGGGCCCGGAGTGCGTCCGGGCCGTCCTGCCGGAGTGGCTGGCCAAGGCCTCCCGGCATTCGGGGGACGACACCACCCTGGTGGCGGCCTGGCACGCCGCCACAGCCCTGACCGAACCCGGCGGGGTGCCGCCCGACAGCGCCGGCGCCGCCGACCCGGCCGACATGACAGACCCGTACAGGAGTGACGAATGAGCGGCATGCTCGACAGCGGTACCCGGCTGACGGCCGACAGCGGCCTGGGCGTGGAGGTCTTCGACCTGCTCGGAGCCGGCGGCCAGGGGGAGGTCTACCGGGTGCGCACCCCGGCCGGCGACCAGGCCCTCAAGTGGTACTACCCGGCGTGCGCGACACCGGAGCAGGAGGACATCGTCCGCCAGCTGGTGGACCGCGGCTTCGACGACGACCGCTTCCTGTGGCCCCGGGACTTCGTGGGCGACGGGCGCGGCGGCTTCGGCTACCTGATGGACATCCGCCCGGACCGGTTCAAGGGCCTGCCGCTGCTCTTCCGCCGCAAGCTGCGGACGACGGTCCGCGCCCTGCTCACCGCCTGCCTGTACACGGTCGAGGCGTACCAGGCGCTGCACTCGCGCGGGATCGCCTACCGGGACATCTCCTGGGGGAACCTGCTCTTCGACCCGGCCACCGGCGAGGTGCTGGTCTGCGACAACGACAACGCGGTGGTCGAGGGCGACAGCACGGGCATCTCGGGGACCATGGCGTTCATGGCGCCCGAGCTGGTGCGCGGCGAGCCCGGGGTCTCCCCCGGCACCCAGAGCGATCTGCACTCCCTGTCCGTGCTGCTGTTCATGCTGTTGATGAACCATCATCCGCTGATGGGCCAACGGGAGTTGGCGATCCGCTGCTTCGACGAGGCCGCCGAGCGCAAGCTGTACGGGAAGGACCCGCTGTTCCTGTTCGACCCGCAGGACCGCTCCAACGCCCCCGACCCGGTGGAGCACGCCACGGTACTGGCCACCTGGGCGGTGGTGCCCGATTCCCTGCGTGCCCTGTTCACCAGGAACTTCACCCGGGGCCTGCACGACCCGGCGGCCCGGGTGCGGGAGTCGCAGTGGCGCGACGCGCTCCGGGCGGTCCTGGACGCGGTCGTGGACTGCGCCCACTGCGGGAAGCAGAACATGACCGAGCCCCGGTCGGCCACCCCGGGCACCTGCTGGAGCTGCGGGAACGCGCTGGTGCTGCCGCCCCGGCTGGTGCTGACCACGCCCCCGCCGCGCACCGAGCACCACATCCTGCTGCACCGGTCCTCGCGGGTGCAGGCGCACCACCTGGCGCCGGAGCCGGCCCGGCACGACTACGGCGACGGCACGCTGGTGGCGCAGCTGACCGAGCATCCGCAGCGGCCGGGGAAGTTCGGGCTGGCCAACCGTTCGGGGTCGGCGTGGACGGGTACCCGCGCGGACGGCAGCACGCAGGAGATCGCCCCGGGGCAGACCGTGCCGCTGCGTTCGGGGCTGGAGCTGGACTTCGGCGGCGCGCGGGCCGTCGTACGGGCGAGGTGAGCCGGCCCGTCAGCCCAGCAGGCGGCTGATCTCCTGGGCGAGGGTGAGGCCGGTGCTGCCCGCGCCCAGCCCGAGGGTGATGGTTTCCAGCGACCGCCGGATCAGGCCCGGTTCGGCGGCGCGCCCCTCCTGTCCGGCCCGGTCCAGCTCGCCGCGCAGGGCCTGGGCCGCGTCGAGCCGCTCCTGCGCCGCCCCCTGCGCCCGGAGCCACTGGGCGAGTTCGGTGGCGAGGCGCAGGGTCTGCGCGGCGGTGTCCTGCTGCCCGATGTTGATGGTGCCGTTGTCCCCGATGTTGTTGGGGCCGGAGATGTTCCCGTGGAAGTGGTAGCTGCTCACGCGTGCTCCTCGTACTCGCTCAGGGCTGCCCGGGCGGCTTCCCCGAGGTCTGCGCCTGACCGCCCTGGTTGACGGTGCCGTGCGCGCCGATGTTGCTGGAGTGGATGTCGCCCTGGAAGGTGTAGGTGTGGGTGTTGATCACCTGTTGCGCCTGGTCGTAGGAGCTGGTGTCGACGTGGTGGTCCTTCAGGAACCGTTCGGTCGCTATCAGCACGCCCTGCTGGAGACGCTGGAGGAAGTCCTGGGAGTCCGTCCGCTCGGAGAAGCCCAGCTGATCCCAGTCGGCGACCCGCTCACGGAGGCTGTCCACGGCTCCGTAGTCGTAGCGCAGGTGCCGCCGGCCGATCTCGCGGCGCAGCTTCTCCAGCGACCGGGCCCGCTCGCCCCGGGCGGCAGCCCGCCGGACCAGCCGTCCGGGGGCGCCGAGCAGCGCCGGCCCGGTGGCGGCGGTGGCCGTGCGGAAGAGGTCCCACCAGCGTTCCCAGCCGTCCAGGGGCAGCTCGTGCACCCGGTAGAAGCGCGACTGGAGCGGAGGGATGCCGTACGCCGCCACCTCCCAGGTGAGACTGGGGTGCTGGAGCCGGGCCCGCAGGTGCATGGAGACGATGACGCGGCCGCCCTCGCCGGTCCGCTCCAGGCTGAGATGGGTGCGCATGCCTGCGCCGGGCTGCACCACTCCGGCCTGCACCAGCTGTCTGGGTATCTGGGCGCGCGGGCGGCGCAGCCGGTCGGGGAGCAGGTCGGGCCCGACGTAGGAGACGTGATCGCCCATCACGTAGAGCCGGTTGCGGGCCCGCAGGCCCTTCAGCCCGGCGATGTGCTCCATCTCGCGGGCGACGAAGCTGTGGAGGTCGACGGCGTCGAAGGGCTTGATGACCAGCTTGCCGCTGCCCGCCGGATCGTCGGCGGGCCGGCTGACGTCGATGGGCTGCCAGACCATCTCCTTGATCTTCGAGCCGCTGCCGACGAACGGGTTGGTGCGCGCGGCCCCCGCCGTGTACGGGACCACGTTGGCCCGCTTCTGCTCCAGCAGCCGGCCCTCCACCTCCGCCCCGACCTCCGGGGCGAGGTCCTTGGGCCGCCCGGCGCCGTGCTCGACGCCGAGGGCCGCCGTACGGGCCCCGTTCTCGGCCTGGCGGACCAGGGCCCAGGCGGTCGCGTACGCGAGGACGAGCGCGGCGGCTGCCCCGAGGGCGAGCACGGGCAGGTCCGCGACCAGCCCGTACAGCGCGGCCGGTACCGCCGCCCACACGCCGGCCGCGCAGAGCCCGGCGAGGCGCCGGTCGCGCCGGTCGATCCGCCGTACGCTGGCCCGCGCGTGGCGGGCCAGGGCCACCAGGTCGATGCCGAGCGAGAGCCCGGTGGCGGTCAGCCGGTCCTCGGTGAGTTCCACGTCCACCTCGCGGGCGAAGCCCTCGTCGAGGTGGGCTCCCGCGCACAGCAGCCGGGTCACCGCGTCGTCCCGGTACTGCGCCAGCACCGGTAACCGGCGTGCCGCCATCGCGTCCTCCCCCGTGGCCGTGTCGTGCCACCCTATGCAAACGGCCCCTGGCTGTCCCGGAGTTGGGCAGGACGACGTCCCTCGGGGGGTGCGCGTACTCAGGCGTCCTGTGCGGCCGGTGGCGCCGAACTGAGCATCCGTACTCAGGCTCCGGCGCGACCGGCTTGTCATCGTGTGTGCATGTTCCTTCAGCCATGTGATCCACTGCCGCGCGCCGGGATAACCGCCGTCGGCAGCCTGCTGCCCGACGAGGTGCTGTCCTCCGACGCCCTGCAGCGGGAGGTCGCGCTCCGCAGTGGGCTGACGCTGCCGCCGAGGCTGCTGACCCAGGCCACCGGGATCGTCTCCCGCCGTGTCGCGGGCGAGGGCGTGTACGCCTCCACCCTCGCGGTGGGCGCCGCCCGCCGGGCCCTGGCCGCCGCCGGACTCGGTCCGCTCGACGTCGACCTGCTGCTGTTCGCGTCCGCCTCCCGCGACCTGGTCGAGCCGGCCACCGCGCACATCGTTCAGGCGGAACTGGGCTCCCGGGCCCACGCCCTGGACGTCACCAACGCCTGCAACAGCTTCGTCAACGGGATCGACCTCGCCCGCTCCATGATCCTCGCCGGGCGGGCGCGGCGGGCCCTGGTGGTCACCGGTGAGACGCCGAGCCGGGCGGTGCGCAGGGACCCGGCCGATCTCGCCGAACTCCGTGACGGCTTCGCCGGGTACACCTTCGGCGACGCGGGCGCGGCGGTGGTCGTGGAGGCCGTGGAGCGCGGCGGGATCATCGACGTGGACACCGAGACCCATTCGGAGCACTGGGAGGTCGGGGGCATCCCGGGCGGCGGGTCTCGGCACCCGCGCGGGGACGCGTACACGTACTTCCGCGGCGACGGGCACGAACTGCGGGGCGTCTTCGAGAAGGTGGGCACCGCCGTCATCGACCGGACGCTGCACCGCACGGGCATGGAGTGGGACGGCTTCGCCAAGGTGCTGGTGCACCAGGTGACGGTGCCGTACCTGGAGCGGTTCGCGGAACTGACCGGGGTACCCGCCGGGAAGCTGGTGGTGACGGTGCCCGAGCTCGGCAATGTCGCGAGCGCGAGCATCGGGCTCCAGCTGGACCGGGTGTTCGGTGAACTCACCCCCGGAGAAAGGGTGTTGTTCGTGGGTCTCGGCGGCGGCATCAGCATCATGACGATGGTCTGGGAGAAGTCGTGAAGGCCGCGGCCGCACCGATGTGGGTGGTCGTGCCCGCGCACGAGGAGGAGGCCCGGCTGGCCGCCACCCTGCGGGCGCTCGCCGCGCAGCGGGACCGGGACTTCACCCTGCTGGTCGTCGACAACGCCTCGACGGACGGTACGGGCGCCGTCGCCCGGGCGTTCGCGGCCGGGGCGCCCTTCCCGGTGGAGGTGATCGAGGAGCCGGAGAAGGGGGTCGGCTCCGCGGTGGACACCGGCTTCCGGTACGCGATCGGCCGCGGGGCGGCCCTGCTCGCCCGTACGGACGCCGACTGCCTGCCCCGGCCCGGCTGGACCGGGGCCGCCCGTGCCGCGCTGACCCGCAGCCCCGGCCTGGTGTGCGGGCGGATCGTGGCCCGCCGCGACGAGCACGGACCGCTGGGCCGGGCCGGGTTCGGCGCGCTGGTGGCCCTCGCCGCGCTCTTCGGCCGGCTGCGGCCCGAGCACGCCCGGCGGCGCGGCTACCGGGCGCCGTACCGCATGCACGCCGGGAACAACATGGCCATCACCGCCGAGCTGTACCTGGGCGTCGGCGGGATGCCCCGGCGCCCCTCGCCGACCGACCGGCTCTTCCTCAACGCCGTGCGCCGCCACACCGACCGGATCACGCACTGCCGGGAGATGGTCGTGGAGAACTCCACGCGGCGCCTGCGGGCCTACGGGCTCGCCGGCACCGCCCGCTGGTACCTCGACCAGGGCAGCGGCACGCACGGAACGGACGACCCCCGCTGATGCTGGACCACCTCGACCACGCACTGCGCAGCCGCCCGGAGCGGCCCGCCGTGCTCACCGCCACCCGCACCGGCGCGCCCCGGGTACGGGCCACCCGCGGCGAACTCGCCGAGCTGGCCGATGCCTTCGCCGCGGCCCTGCACGCGCGCGGGCTGCGCGCCGGGGACACCGTCGGCGTGGCCGTACGCCCCGGGCCGCGCGCGCTCGCCGTCCTGCTCGCACTGTGGCGGCTCGGACTGCGCGGGGCCGTACTGGATCCGGGCGCCGGGCCCGACGTGCTGCGCGCCCGCCTCGCGCTGGCCCGGCCCTCGCTGGTGCTGGCCGACGCGGCCGCGCAGGCGGTGGCGGGCTGGGCGCGGCCGCTGGCCCGCCGGGCCCGGCTCGCGCTGCCGGACCTGGCCGCGCTGGGGCCGGTGGCCACGGTCGGGCCCCGGCTGCCGGGCTGCGCGCCCGCGCTGGACCTGGGCGCGCCCCGCCAGGGTGTGCCGGCGCCCGGGGACGGTCTGGACGGGGACGCCGACGCGGTGATCGTGTTCACCTCGGGGACCACCTCCCTGCCGCGGGCCGTCGTCCACACCCGGGCGAGCCTGGCCGCCGGCATGACCACGGTCTCCGCCCTCTTCGACGCGCGCGGGGACCGGCCGGTGCTCGGCGGCACCTTCTTCGTCCTCGTCCCCTCGCTGGCGCGCGGCGCCGCCGTCGCCCTTCCGGCGGGCAGCTCCCGGGTGCTGGCCCGGCAGTTGCACCGGCTTCGGCCCGAGGACACCTATCTGACCCCGCCCCGGCTGCGGGACGCGCTGGGCGCGGGCGCCCGGTTCCACGGCCGGGTGTGGACGGGCTCGGCCCCGGCGGGCGCCGGGCTGCTGGAACGCGTACGCGCGGCGGGCGCGGCCGAGGCCTGGGGGGTGTACGCCCTGACCGAGCTGTTTCCGGCGGCCGCGGTCGAGTCGCGGGAGAAGTCCGCGTTCGAGGAGGCCGGGGAGCCCGGGGACCTGGTCGGGGCGCCGCTGCCGGGCGTGCTCGCCAAGCCGGACGAGGACGGGCAGTTGCTGCTGTCCGGCCCGGCGGCCCGCCACCGCTACCTCGGGGAGGAGCCCGACGCGTGGGTGCGTACGGGCGACCGGGCACGGCTGGACGGCGCGGGCCGCATCGTGCTCGAAGGCAGGAGCAAGGACATGGTGCTGCGCCGGGCCGAGAACATCTACCCGGGGCTGTACGAGCCCGCCCTGCACGTGCCGGGGGTGGAGCTGGCCGTGCTCGTCGGGATACCGGACGGTGACGGCGACGAACGGCTCGTCGCCGTCGTGCAGCCGCGGCGCGGCGCGGACGAACGGGCCCTGCGCGAGGCCCTGTCGGAGCCGGTCCGGCGGATGGGCACGGCCCGGCCCGACGCCCTGCTGCTCGCGCGGATCCCGCTGTCGGGGCGCTCGCGCAAACCGGACCGGGCGGCGACGGCCGCGCTGGCGGCGCGACGCCTGGGCCCGGCGCGATGACGGCCCGTGCCGCCGGTCCGCAGCCGCGGTACCGGCACGGTCCGGGGCCGGGTCCCGGGCCGGGTCCCGGTCCCGGGCCGGGTCCGGGGTCGCGCCCCCGGAGCCTTCCCCGGGCCTTCGCCCGGCCCGCCGATTCCACGGAGGTACACCCCCGATGAGCACCACGTCCCACGCCAGGGCGCGTCGCCGCGACCGCCGCGTCTATCTGCGCAGCCATCCCCTGCTGTTCGGGCTGCTCGCCGCCACCCGCGGCCGTCCGGTGCGCCGGCTCGGCCGGACCGTTCTGGTGCACGGCCCGGAGGCCTACCGGGAGGCCCTGACCCGGCTGCCGCTCGACCGGACGGCGGCCGGTACGACGGGCGCCGCCGCGCGGACGGCCCTGCGCGCCGGCGGGGGCGGGGCCGGGGGTGTGCTCTTCGACCAGGAGGGCGGCGGGCACCGGGCGGACCGGCGGGGCCTCGCGGGATCCCTGGGCGGTGCCGGGGTCGAGGATCTCCGGTCGCTCTGGCGGCCGTTGCTCGTACGCCGTCTCGCGCCGCTGGACCGGGGCGGCGAGGTGGACCTCGCCGACCTCGCGCGGGAGCTCTCCGGGTCGGTGGTGTGCGCCCTGCTCGGGTCCGGCGCCGAACCGCGGGCGGTCGCCGGGGCCGCGGCCGAGGCGGCGGCCGCCTCCGTACGCAGCCACCTGCCGGGGCCTCGCCGCCCGCGCGCCGAGGCCGCCGCGGCCCGCGCCGCCGACCGGCTCCGCCGGCTCCTGGGGCCCGCCGGCGAGGCCCTGCCGGCGATGGTGGCGGTGGCCGCCGTCAACACCACCGTCGCCGCGCTGCCCCGGGCGGTGGCCTGGTGCGCCGACGCGGGGCTGTGGGAGCAGGCGGCGGACGAGGCCCTGCGGCCGGTGCTCGCCGACGAGCTGCTGCGGGTCACCTCGGCCTCGCCGCTGCTGCCCCGGGTGGCCGCGGCGGACGGGGTCGTGGGCGGCTGCCCGGTGCGCGGCGGCGACCGGCTGCTGCTGGTCGCCCGGCACGCGGCCGGGGCGCACCGGCGCGACCCGGACGCCGTGCGGCCCGCCGGCCCGGCGGTGGACCGGCTGGTGTTCGGCGCCGGACCGCACGCGTGTCCCGGGGCCCGGCTGGCCCGGGCCCAACTGGCCGACGTCCTGGGCGCGCTGGCCCCGTACCGGCCGGTGGTGACGCGGGCCCGGGTGGACCGGGGAGCGGCGCTGCCCGGCTGGCGCGAACTGACCGTACGGGCCGGGGTCTCCGGGGCCGGGTCGTGATCGCGGTCACGGGCGCGAGCGGCTTCTGCGGCGGGCACGTGGCCCGCGCCGCCGCGGCGGCCGGGGCCGAGGTGGTGTGCCTGGGCCGCAGGCCGGGCCCGGTGGGCACGCACCGCTTCTGGGACGCCGCCGCGGAACCGCCGGACCTGGCGGGCGTGGACCTGGTGGTGCACTGTGCGGCGGCCGTCGGCGATCCGGCCCCCGGCTCGCGGGCCGCGGCGCTGATGCGCGCGGTCAACGTGGACGGCACGGAGCGGCTGCTCGCAGCGGCGGGCGGGCGGCCCGTGGTGTGGGTGAGCAGCGCCAGCGTCTACGATCCGAGGCCGGGCCGCCGCCTGGTCGGCGAGGGGCACCCGCGCGCCGGGCAGTTGAACGCCTACGGCCGGACGAAGGCGGAGGGCGAGGCACTGGCGCTGGCCGCCGGGGCGGTGGTGCTGCGGCCCCGGGCCGTCTACGGGCCGGGCGACACCACGCTGCTGCCCCGGCTGCTCTCCCGGGTCCGGGCGGGCACCCTGCTGCTGCCCGGACCGGACGTGACGCTCAGCCTCACCGCGGTGGAGAACCTGACGCGGGCCTGCCTGACGGCGGCGGTCTGGGCGCCGGGCGCGTACAACATCGCCGACGGGGAGCCGTACTGCCGCGACGCGGCGGTCCGCGCGGTCCTGCGCGCCCATGGCGTCCGGGCCCGGATCCGGCACCTCCCGCTGCCGGTGGCCGCCGCGGCGGCCCGGGTCGCGGAGGCCGTGGCGACGGTGGCCGGGGCCGAGCCGGCCCTCAGCCGGTACGCGGTGGACCAGCTGGCGCACCCGGTGGTCCTGGACCTCACCCGGGCGCGGGCCCAGGGCTGGGCCCCGTACCGGAACCTTGCGGACCACCTGGCCTCGGTGACCGGGACCCGGCCGGAGCTCAGGGGCTGACGGCCGCCGGGGCCTGCGCCTTGGCGATGAGCAGGTCGAGCAGCGCGAGCAGGGAGCCGCGGACGTCCGTACGGGAGCGGGCGTCGAGCATGAGGACGGGGGTGTTCGGATCGCGCAGGTGCAGCGCCCCTCCGATCTCCTCGGCGGTGTAGGGCTGTTCGCCGTGGAAGCAGTTCGCGCCGACCACGAAGGGCAGTCCCCGGCTCTCGAAGAAGTCCACGGCCGGGAAGCTGCGGTCGAGGCGCCGGGTGTCGACCAGCACGATCGCTCCGAGCGCCCCGTTCAGCAGGTCGTCCCACATGAACCAGAAGCGTTCCTGGCCGGGCGTGCCGAACAGGTAGAGGACCACACCGGCGTCGGTGAGGGTGAGCCGGCCGAAGTCCATGGCCACGGTGGTCACCGTCTTGGACTCGATGCCGTCGAGATCGTCGACGCCGATACCGGCGGACGTCAGCCGCTCCTCCGTACGCAGCGGCTCGATCTCGGAGATCGTCTCCACCAGGGTCGTCTTCCCGACCCCGAACCCGCCGGCGACGAGGATCTTGACCGGGGCCGGTTCCCGGTGGGCGGTCGCGGTCGTGTCATATCCGGGCAAGGCTGTCCCTGATTCTCATGAGCAGGTGGACGTCGGTGGTCTCGGCGACCGCCAGGGGCGGCCGGTGGTGGATCAGCCCGCGGTCGGCGAGTTCGCCGAGGAGCAGCGTCATGGGGGTGAGGCGGATGTGCATCCGCGCCGCTATCTCGGCGACCGCCCGCCCGCCCGGCGGCGCGCACATGGCGAGGATCTCCTGCCACTCGGTGGGCAGGGTCCCGTCCACCTCGCCGTCGGCCGCCGCGGTGATCGTGGTGTCCATGGTGAGGACGGAGTGCGCGGCGGCCGTACGCCCATCGGTCAGGGCGTACAGCCGCGTCCGGCGGCGGCCCGCCGGCTGCGGCTGTGGCTCGTCCTGCGGCATTAGGCGGACGGCTGGCCGCGCTCGGGGGTGCCCAGCCACTCGCCGAGCGCCTGGGCGGTCCGTACGGCCTCGCCGCCCAGCTCCCCGAGCCGCGCCTTGCGGGAGGTCACCACGATGAGGGTGCTGCCCTCGCCGCATCCGACGATGCAGAGGTACCGGTCGTCCATCTCGACGAGCTGGCGGATGACGCGGCCGCCGTCGATCTCCCGGGATATCGCCTTCATCGTGGACGCGATGCCGGAGGCCGCGGCCGCCATGCGCTCGGCCTGGGGCTCGTCCAGCAGGTAGGCGCTGAGCTTGATGCCGTCGTTGGAGAGCAGCACGGCCCCCTGGACGCCGGCGATCCTGCTCAGGTTGTTGTCGAGGACGCTGTAGATCGCGTCGTTGGATGCCGCGGTGTTCGGTGAGGTGGTCATGGCTGATCCCGTCGGAGCTCTTCTTCCACTGTCTGGGTCCCCTGTTCGTAGTCCGCCCAGGCATCGGCCACCTCTTCGGGTGTCGCGGTGTCGGGCCGGACGACGGTTTCCTGCGCGCGGGGCTCGCGCAGCTGTTCGGCGATGTGGGTCTGCGGGACGCGCTCCGGGAGGGCCGGGCGGACCGCAAGTGCGGGCACGGCTGCGGGAGCGGGCACGGCCGCGGGTGCCTTCGTACGGCGGCTCGGTAGCCCGGCGCTCGTGTGCACGACCGGCTCGGGCTCCGGGGCGGGCTCGGGCTCGCGTACCGCGGGCAGGCTCGGCACCGGGGCGGCGGCCGGGGCGGTGACCCGGGACGGGGCCGGGAGCAGCTCCAGGACCCGGGCCTGCGGCTCGATCTCGCGCGGCGCGTGCGCGTCGGTCGCCACCAGCAGTTGCCTGGGCAGGATCACCACCGCCGAGGTGCCCCCGTACACCGAGCGGCGCAGGGTGACCGTCGCGCGGAGCTGGTCGGCGAGGTGCCCGACCACGAAGAGGCCGAGCCGGTGGGCGTTCTGCGCCAGCACGGAGTACGGCGGGGCCTCGTGCAGGCGCCCGTTCATCTCCTCGTAGCGCTCCGGGCTCACCCGCGGCCCTCGGTCCTCGATCTCGACGGACAGCCCGTCCGTCACCAGTTCAGCGCGGATGACCACCTTGGACTTCGGCGGGGAGAACCGGGTGGCGTTGTCCAGCAGCTCCGCGAGCAGGTGGCTGATCTGGCTGATCGCGGCCGGTTCCACGCTGGTCTCGTCCAGGGCCTGCCGCTCGATGCGCCGGAAGTCCTCGACCTCCGCGGCCGCTTCGCGCAGCAGGTCGGCGACGCGCATGGGCTCGGTGTGCGGGTCGGGGACCTCGCCGCCCGCCAGGATGAGGAGGTTCTCGATCTGCCGCCGCATGCCGACCGTCAGCTGGTCGGCCCGCATCAGCTCGGCGAGCAGCGCCTCGTCGTGGCCGAAGGTGTCCTGGAGGTCCTCGGTGAGGCTCAGCTGGCGGCTGACCAGGTTTCCGGTGCGCGAGGCGATGCCCGAGGCGAACAGGCCGAATCCGTGGCGCTCGGCGGCGAGCTCGCGGTGTCCGTCGACGGACACCGCGACGGCCCGGGCGAAGGCGTCGCTGATGCGTCCGACCTCGTCCCGGTCGCCGCTCACGGCCGGCAGGGCCTCGGGGTCCACGGTCTGGCCG
This sequence comes from Streptomyces sp. NPDC001502, assembly GCF_042894785.1. NCBI lineage: Bacteria > Bacillati > Actinomycetota > Actinomycetes > Kitasatosporales > Streptomycetaceae > Streptomyces > Streptomyces sp. NPDC001502. The sequence continues at coordinate 388,719 of NZ_JBIAVW010000007.1, read as the reverse complement.
CGCCGGAGCCGGGCGACGACGTCGGGAAGGGTCTCCTCGGCGACCGTCACCGTGCGTACGTGCAGGTCGTGCAGGCGGCGGAGCACCGACCGGGTGGTGAAGACCACCACGACCACGACGGCCAGCAGCCCGCCGGCGCTGCCCCCGATCAGCCAGGCGACCTCGGTCTGCAACTCCGCGGCCTTCGCCTCGCCGCGGGCGAGCACCGAGCGTGCCAGGTCGATGTTGAGCGTGGTCATCTGTACCGAGAAGTTGGCGTGCGCGGAGGACCAGCCGCCGACGTCGGCGGGCAGCCTGATGCCCGAGACGATGTCCTTGTGCCCGGAGAGGACCGCGCTCTCGATGCGCGTCTTGGTCTGCCAGTCCGAGGAGCCGACGACCCGCTCGTAGAACCGCTGGTCCCGGGCCGTCAGGTGCGGCACGATCAGCGCCTCGTGCAGGTAGCGCTGGGCGCCCAGGGCGCTGACGAACTGGTCGTAGCCGGCGAAGGTAAGTTCCCCGGACGGCCCGGCCAGGGCCAGGACGGTGTCCTCGCGCGCCACCATCTCGGTGGCCTGGAGCATCGACACCACGGGACGGCTCGCCTGGGCGAGTTCGGCGTCCTCGGCGTGGCTGAACTCCTGCTGGTACACCTGGATGACCTTGCCGATCACCTCGGAGTAGTAGGCCAGCGTGCTGTCGGCGGCGCCGCTGCGGGTGTCCGCGCGCTGGCGGTACTCGGCCAGTTTCTCCAGTTGCCGCGTCACTTCCACGAAGGACCGCGAGGGATCGTCCGCCAGTCGGCGGAACTCGGCCGCGGCCAGGTCCGTGGCCTCCCGGCGGACGCGTAGTTCGCCCTCGGACCCGTCGGTGCCCGTCCACCGGGCGGCGGTCGCCGTCCGCTCGGCCTGCATGTCGACCATGAGCGTGTAGAGCGGGGCGCCGACCTGCTCGGCGGCCGCCACGTCGGACCGCAGCTTCTGCGACTGGGCCAGCAACCGTTCCGCCGTCACCGCCACTTGGGTGCCCATCGCGACGGTGGGGACCACCGCCAGCCAGATCAGCAGGGTGCGCAGACGCACGGTGCGCCGCCGACGGGTCGTCGACTGCCGTCGTATGCCTTCGGGTTCTATGGGAGACATCGGTCCTCGCGAGCGGGGGACGGCGGGAGGCCGATCATAACCAGACATGGGGGAGATTCGGATAGGTGTCTTCCGAGCCCGAAGCGTGCTAGTTGCGGTAAATCATCGCAGGCCAGAGATCGGATCGGAATCGAACCGCGACGTACTCGACACCATTGCCGCCCCGTCACGTTCCGGCCGCCGGTTAACCGGTGGAGGTCACGGGTGCCGGGTGGCAGGGTGAGACCCATGCCGTCGCACCACGCCGAGCAGCCGGTCCGCGAGTTGCACGCCTCGCTGGGGCTCCGCAGACGCCCCGAGGACATCGCCCAGCTGATCCAGGATTTGTTCGCCGCCCGTCAGGTCGCTCCCGATCCCGCCACCGCCGAGGCCCTGGAAAGGGCCTCGCAGCACTCCCTGCGCAGGATCTGGCACGGATACACCTCCATGCTGGAGGAGTTCGCCGCGCCCGTCGGCGCGCAGCGCCAGCTCGCCCGCGCCACGGCGCTGTTCGCGTCCGTTCCCGAACTCCCCGAAGGGGCCGGGGACGATCCCGCCGAGATCGAGGCGGTCATCCGCCGGGCCGGCGAGGAGATTCACCGGCAGTACGGAGCGAACGACTTCGGCCTGGACCGGCTGAACCGGACGGAGCGGGCCGAAGCGGGCATCGGCGAGCTGTCCAAGCGTCAGTACAACAAGCGGTTCCGGCTGCTGCGGCGGATGGAGGCCAAGCTGGCCCGGCTGCTGCACGAGCAGCGCCGCCGCGAGGTCACCATGACCGGCAAGGGAGCGCTCGCGCACACGCTGCCGTACGAGGTGTTCGGCGCGGACCCCGACACCGCCGCGTTCATCGCGTACCTCACCGCCCGCGCGAACATGCGCAGCGTCTTCACCAGCGGCCGGCAGCGCCGGCCGTACGACGAGGTCGCCGACGCGCTCCTGAGGCGCCTGCGCGCGGCGCCCGAACGGACCGACTGGTACGCCGTGGCGCACGTCCACCCGACCCGCGAGGTGCTGGGGCACCTGTCCGACCAGGAGCTGATCCGGCTGCTGGTGCGGTGGAACCGCTTCCTGCGCGAGGTGGCCGAGCTGCTGGAGGACGCGTGGAACCGCTCCGGCTTCGAGGCCACGAGCATGGTGGTGCGGCGGGGCGACGACTCCTCGACGTGGAACCAGGCCGCGCAGGCCTGGGGCACGGCCCGCGCGCACTGGTTCGCCCTGATGGCCGAGCTGGGCCAGGAGGAGGTCCTGGAGCGCGTGTGCCCGGGCAAGGTCCCGCGGCTGATGGCGGCCGACGTGGCCTCGTGGCACCGCAGGCGCGGCGGCGGGCTGCACCCCGACACGTACGTGTGGGCGGACCTGCCGCGGCCCTGGGAGGTCCTGCGGGGCGAGAAGGAATGCACGCGCCCGCTGGTGGAGGCGGCCTGCGCCCGGCACGGCGTGGACCCGGTGGCGGGCGGCTGGACCGCGCCCCGTCCGACGGCGGAGGCCGTCCCCTTCCGGCGCACACCGGAACTGGTGCACGGAGTGACCGTCGCCGACCCGCTGATGGCGAGCGCGCTGCGGTCGGCGGGCGTGTTCTCGGGCCGCGGCAAGCGCGCGGCGGCCGAGGAATGGCTGTGACGCCCCGGCCGTGAAATCCCGTTGACCCGGGGGACGCGGCCTGCGGATGATCGGGGCGGCGGCGAGGAAGCTCTGTGGAGGAGCGCCCGGCTCGATCTCCGGGTGGACGCAGGTTCGAATCCTGTCCTCGCCGCCCTCACCGCCCTCACCGGCTTCGGACGCACGGACGGGACGCTCGACCACGACATCCGGTGCCGGACCACTCTGGCCCGAACCCGGGGACCCCTGCGACGGGGGCCGGCCCGCGGGCCGGTCGAGGATGCCCTTCCCCGAGCCGTATGCCGTCCGGGCCGTCGCCTGACCCGCCTGACCCGCCCGTACGGGTCCGCCCGCCGGTTCGCTACCGTCAACCGACTGCGGTGACGAGGAGTGCGGGCATGAGGGCGGGAGCGGCGATCGACGAGGCCGTCGGGCTGCTGGAGGGCGAGCTGTGCTCCGGGCGGGCGGCAGGCGCCGGCCTCGGCACGGAGGACGCCTGGCTCGCCTTCCTCCGCTTCGGCCGCCGCCCGTTCGACGTCCCGGACGTCCCCGACGCCGACGGCCTGCTGTTCCAGTACGGGACCCACGCGTTCGACGGCCCCGCGACGTTCGCGCTGGACCTCACCCGGCAGTTCGAGGTCTGCGACGACGACGGCGATCACGACCACTACGTACAGGTCCACTGCGAGCTCCGCTACGCGCCCGCAGCCGCCCTGGATGCCCTGGGAAGCTTCGAGTCCTGGTTCTTCCACGACACCGGGGACGATCTCGACACCTGGGCCCGCGGCCTGACCGACCGGCCCGCCTGGACCGTGCTGAGCGCCCTCAGACCGGCGGAGATCAGGGTGTACCGGGAGCAGGTGTAGCCCCCGCGCGAACGCGTCGGAGGCGGCGTCGGCAGGACACCACCTAACCTCCTGCCATGAGCATCGGCATACACATCCCGGAGTACACGGAGGACTGCGAGCTGGTCGCGAGCGAGAGCCTCGCGAGCGACCCCGCGTTCTGGCTGGCCCATGTCCTGTTGACGATGGGCGATCCCGGTGAACCGGCCGAACCGTACGGGGTGGACGCGTCGGCCTACGACGCGATGGTGGATCGTCTCGGTGACCCCGAACAGCCCTGGCCCGTCCTGAGGGTCCGCTTCGACGGCGGGCACACGGTCCATGCCGTCTATGCGAACTGGGAGGACCAGAACAACGTCGAGTTCTTCGTCCGCCATCCCGCGTGGGGACGCCTCGGCCACCTCGGCCAGTGCGGCGCCGACGAGGCCGGCCCCGGCCTGTCCTGGACGGAGCTCCTCACGCTCGCCACGAGCACGCAGGAAGGCGGTGAGGGCCTGACCGATCCGTCCGAGCGCCTCCTCCTCCTGCTGCCCATGCTCGGCGACGCCGACATGCCCGGCGAGGCGTACGACACCGTGGCTCGCGCGCTGTCCCACTGCGGGATCCGCGCGGAGGCGGCCGGCGGGCTGGCCGCGATGCTGCTCGGGGAGCAGGACCTGGCCGGCAGGCCCCGGTGGACCTCGGCCGGCGACAACCCGATCGCCGTCTGCCCCTCCCCGTACAGCCCCCGCCGGGTACCGCTCGCCCTCGGCATCACGCCGGACCAGTCCCAGGCTCTGGCCACCGCCCTCGGCAGCCGGGTGCACGAGGTGGCGGACTACCCGGCATCGGTGGCCGGACGGCCGGTCAGCGACCCCTGAGGCTCGCCCCGTACGAGCTTTCCGGCAGCGCTCAGAAGCCGTGCCGGAACGTCCGGCCGCTGCCGGGCGCGCTGCGCGAGGTGGTGGCGCAGGGCCGGGTCCGGGGCGCACCGGTAGCGTTCGAGGTAGTAGGCGATCTGGTCGGACCAGACCCACAGGCCGTCGGTGCGGAAACCGGCGGGCACCACCCTGCTCCGGGCCGGATCGAGGCGGTCCGGTTCCGGGACGAGGCCGTGCAGGGCCACGGGAGCCTCCCTGAGTGACCTGAGCAGGGCCGCGCACTCCTCGGCGGAGGTCACGTGCTCACGGTCGGGCGCGATGGCGGGCGCTCCGTCGGGCCCCCGGAAGTCGAAGACCCGCGCGAGGTGCAGTGCGGTGGCCGGGGACGTCCCGGGGTCGGGCGGTCGCGGGGCGTCCGGGTCGGCGAACGGGTCGGCGAACGGGTCGGCCAGCGTGGGCGTGTAGCCGCGAGGCGCCTCCAGCTGCCGGAGCCGTCCGCTGACGGCCGCGGCGTCCGGCGGCCGGGCCTCGCGGTCCTTGGCCAGCAGATCGAGGATGAGCCGTTCCAGGCCGGCGGGCAGGTCGGGGCGGAGCCCGGTCGGTGGGGGCGGAGGTTCGTGGAGGTGCCGGGCGAGGACGGAGTGGACCGCTCCGGTTCCGAACGGCGGTACCCCTGTGACCAGTTCGTACAGGAGGCAGCCGAGCGAGTAGAGGTCGGCGCGGGCGTCCACCGCCACGCCCTGGATCTGTTCCGGGGAGGCGTAGGGCGGGCTCCCGAGGAAGTGCCCGCTCACCGTCAGTTTGGTCAGGCCCCGGCGGCCCGGCGCGGCTCCGGGCAGCAGCGCGGCGATGCCGAAGTCCACGACCTTGACGGTTCCGGTCCGGGTCAGGATGACGTTCGACGGCTTGAGGTCCCGGTGGACGATCTCCTTCGCGTGCGCGGTGTGCAGCGCGGCGCAGATCTGGCGGGCCCATGCGAGTACGTCGGTCAGGGGCGGCGGCGCTCCGCCGCGGACCAGGGTGTCCAGCGAGCTGCCCTCGACCAGCTCCATCACCACGTGGTAGCAGGGGTCCTTCCTGAAGTCGTAGACCGTGACGATGTGCGGGTCTCCGGCCAGCCGTGCCGTGAAACTGGCCTCGCGCTCGAACCGGGCCCGGAAGTGCGTGTCCTGCGCCGCGGCCGGGTGGATCAGCTTGAGCGCGACCTCCCGGTCGAGCAGTTCGTCGTGGGCGCGCCACACCTCGCCCATCCCGCCCGCCCCCAGCAGCACGCGCAGCCGGTAGCGCCCGTCGAGCAGCCGGCCGTCCGTGGCGCCGGTCACCGGGCTCACCCGCCGTCTCCGCCCGCCGCGCCCGTCAGACCGAATCCCGCGCTCGCGAGCAGGCCGGCCAGCGAGTCGGTCGTGACGGCGAAGGCGGGCTCCGACTCCGCGCGCAGGGCCAGCGTGCCGATCACCTCGCCGAGCTCGTTGAGCAGGGGGCCGCCGGCCGCTTCGGGGGGCAGTCCCAGATCGGTCTTGAACAACTGGAGTCGCTGCTCCGGGAAGACCTCGAACTTCTCGACGATGCCGGGCAGCAGTGTGTCGTCCGGGGCCGGGGCCCAGACGAGGTCGCCGATGTGGACGAGCCGGGGGAAGCCCAGGCGCAGCGGCGCCGCCTGCACCGGCTCGGCCAGGAGCAGCACGGCCGTGGCGATGGCGGAGGAGTCGGCGAGGAAGACCCGGCGCACGGCCCGCTCCCCTTCGACCAGCCGCACCGTCATCCCCTCGGGGCCCTGCGCCGACCATCGGCGGCTGGTCAGGACGTGGCGGTCCGAGATCAGGAAGCCGCCGCCCTCCTGTCCGCTGCCGTCCGCCACCCGCACCAGGGCGGACCTGGCCGATGCCACGAACGCCCCGGGATCTTCGGGGTCGAGCACGACCGCGCGCAGCCGGGCCGCGTCGGCCAGCAGCGTCCGCCGGTAGCCCTCCACGTCCCCGGCGCCGGCGAGGCAGTGCAGCCGTCGCCGGAGGTCGTCGGGGTCGGTGAGCGGCTCGTCCAGTTCCTCCAGTTCCTCCAGCGCGTGGAGCGCCCGGCCGTGGTCACCGGCGTCGTGCAGGGCGCGGAAGCGCGTCAGCGGGTCGCTGTCCACGGCGGCGAGGGCCGCGAGCACGCCGTTCCAGCGCGTCAGCCGGGCCATGCCCTGCCGCATGGCGTCGAGGTGCACCCCGAGCTGGTGGGCGAGGTGCTGTCCCGCGGCTGTCCGTTCCGCCAGGACCGGCTGGGAGAGGTGGTCCCGCGCGGTGGTCAGCAGGTCCCGCAACGGGGCCCGCAGGGACAGGAGTTCGCCCTCCAGCTCGGCCGACTGCGGGCCGTACATCTCGGCGAGCATGGCCTGCGTGGCCGGGTCCAGGGCCCGGCGGGACGGCCGGTGGGCGCTCAGGCGCTCGCGGAACTCGTGGCAGAGCGGCTCGCAGTCGCCGAGCTCGGCCGCCTCCTCGACCAGCCGGCGCAGGGCGCGCCGGAGTTCCTCCAGTTCGCGCTGGGCGGTGTGCCGCCGCGACATCGTCTCGATCTCGCTCGGTGCGAGCAGGGTCGTCTCGGTGAACTCGGCCGAGCTGCCGTTCCCGGTCACGGTGTCGCGCGCCGTGACCGTCAGGACGCAGCTCCTGTCGAAGCCGAAGGTCACTTCGATCTGCGGTACTCCGCGCGCGACCGGCGGGATGTTCGTCAGCCGCAGGAGCCCCACCAGGGAACGGGGCTCGATCCGGCCGATGTAGACCTTGACGTCCACCTCCGTCTGAAGATCCCGGGTCGTGGTGTAGGTCTTCGACTTCTGGGTCGGAATGGCCGTGTTCCGCTCGATGAGGACGGAGAAGCCCGTGGTGCCGTCGGCCTCGGCGACCGCGATCCCGAGGTCGAAGGGGGTCACGTCCTGCAGTTGGATGTCCTCCAGGAGGCCGGAGAGCACCGCCCCTTCCAGTGCGGCACCGCAGGCCACAGCCGTCCGGGCATCCGACAGGACGGTGCGGTCGGCCTCGAAGACCTCCTCCACGGTCCCGCTGATCAGCGGCGAGAGCATGGGGCCACCGACCAGGACGAGGTGGTCGGGCGGGAGGCCGCGCTCGTCCATCATCCGCTCGCAGACGTCGCGCAGGGTGCGCAGCGAGTCGGCGAGCAGGGCGGCGAGCTCGTCTCGGGTCAGTTCCAGGCGCACTTCCGGCTGCCCGAGGTAGGCGTTGAGGGTGTATTCGGCCTCGCGCTGGGAGGAGAGGGCGATCTTGAGGTGCTCGGCGGCCAGTTCGAGCCGTCGGCGCGCCCGGCCGGTCGCCGGGACCTCAAGTCCGCGGGTGCGGAGCCGCCGCGCGAGCTCGTCGGCCACGATGCGGTCGAAGTCGTACCCGCCGTACTCGTTGTCGCCGAGGATGTTCCGGACCTGGTAGCGGTTGCCCTGGACCTCCATGGCGCTCACGTCGAGGGTGCCCGCGCCGAGGTCCACGACGGTGACCTCGCCGCTCAGCCGCCGCTGGGCGGCGGCCGCCAGGCAGGCCGCGGTCGGCTCGTGGATCAGGCGCCTGGCCTTCACCCCGGCGATCTCGCACGCGCTGCGGGTGGCGTGCTTGGCGTTGTTGAGGAAGTACGCGGGGATGGTGAGGATCGCCTCGTCCCGTTTCAGTGTGAGGTCGTGGTGCTCGGCCGCCCAGTCCAGCCACTCGTCGCGGACCTGCCCGAGCGCTTCGCGGGCCAGCTCGCCGAGCCGTTCCCGTACCTGCCCGGCGAGGTGTTTCTCCACCAGCGTCCGGGCGTGCGCGATCAGGCGGGCGGCGATCTCTTCCGGCCGGTAGGAGCGGTCGAGGATGGTGTAGGACATGCCGTCGCCCATCCGCCGCTTGGACGCGCTGATGTGGCCGACCACCCAGGAGGCGAGGATCTGGTCGCCGGTCAGTCCGACGCGTTCCTCGCCCCCCTTCGTCACCGTCAAGGTGGAGGCGAACTGGGAGTTCACTCCGTCCGGACAGATCACCGGCTGTCCGCTGTGCGCGTCGTAGAGGGCGGCGACGCACGAGTGGGTCCCGAGGTCGAGGCCCCAGACGGTGGCGAAGCGGGCGTCCGTCTCGGCGCGGGCCCGCTGCGCCCACTCGGCGGCCCGCTCCTCGAACACCTTGCGGCCGACGGCGCCGATCGCCTGCAGGGCCTGGCTCACCCGTTCGCGCTGCAGCTCGGGGACGGCCGCGTCGTCCTGCTCGGCCAGTGACTTCAGGATCCCGGCGGCCGCCGAGTCGCGTCCCCTGCGCTCCAGGGCGTCCAGGCAGCGCTCGACGAGCTCGGCGATGTCGCCCGTCCTGCGCAGGAACGGGGCCAGCCGCGGGTCCTCGATCGCCTCCTCGCCCTGCCAGCGGATCAGACAGCGGGCCGCCGCCGAGGCGTCGTCCGCCCGGCTGTAGAGGGCGACGGCCTCCTCGTACCGCCCGTCCTGCTCGTGCAGGCGGGCCGCGCCGAGCAGGTCGCCGCCGGCCTCGCGGGCCGCGGCGCGAGCCGCCCGGCCCTCGGCCGAGTCCTCGCTCTTGAGGACACGGTCGGCGTCGCCGAACCGCTCGGCCTTCCGGAAGAGGGTGTGCGCACGGTAGAGATCACCGGCGTCCTCGGCGTGCCCGGCCGCCTCCGCGGGCTGGCCGGCCGCCTCCTCGAACCGGCTCCACTCCAGGTGCACGGCCGGGCGGTCCGCCGCGGGGGCCTGCCGCAGCAGATCGTCCAGACGTCGCCGCTCGACCGCGACGACGGCCGCGCGCAACCCCTGCAGCTCGGCCTTCCGGTCGGCGATCCGCTCCGTCGCACTCGCGGCCCGTTCCAGTTGGCCGAGGATGTCCGAGACGAGCCCGAGGGCGGCGATCCGGTCGCCCCGTTGCACCTGCTCGTCGATGTCCGGGCGGCAGGCGGCGGCCAGGGAGGCCAGCCGGTCGGGCTCCTCCGCGGGGCAGGTCGCGAGCGCGGCCCGGTGATCGCCGAGTTGCTCGTGGCAGCGGCTCACCAGATCGCGCCGGCCGGCCTGCTCGCAGTGCGCCAGCGCCTCGGCGGGCCGGCCTGCGGCGAGGAGGAGTTCGCCGGCCCGCTCGTGGAAGTCCCGGGCCCGCTCGGACCAGCCTTCGGTCCGGGCCAGTTCCAGTGCGGCCAGGACGTCGTCGAGGCGCTGCGAGGTCGCACAGCAGTCCAGCGCCTCGCGCTTGCGTACGGGGTTGTCCGCGAGCCGCACGGCATCGCCACCGCGGCCGAGGAAGAGCTTCACCGGGTACAGGTCCGGCACCAGGGGGTCGGCGAGGTGGTCGAAGAAGGCACTCCACAGCGCGGCGTCGTGGGCCAGCGCGGCCCTCGCGGTGTACGCCCGTAAGGCTTGCGTCGTCGTGCCGATGTCGAGGAGACCGGCGTCCTGGCGGCGCCGCAGCAAGGAGACGAGGCTGTCGGCGCTGTCCCGCTCGCCCGCCAGCAGCGCCAGCCGGCTCCCGGCCTCATGCTCCAGCGCGAGGTCTCCGGCGCGGGCCGCCGCCTCGGCGATCACGGTGAGGACGGCAGGGTCGCCGTGCCCGACGGCTTCGTGCAGCGCCGCCTTCCGGGCCGGCCCCAGGGCCGCCGCGTACCCCTCGGCGGGCAGCCGACGGCCCGGCCGCTCCAGCAGGTCGGCCGCCAGCGCCGGGTCGTGGTCGAGCGCCTCCACGAGCGCCCGGCCGAAGGCCTCGGCGGCCTGGTCCAGGTCTCTTCCGGTCAGCAGCGCGGGCCGGAAGGTCTGCTCCACCACCTTCAGCGCCTTGCGCAGGCTGCGGGGTCTGCCGTCCGAAGACCTGTTGAGCCACACCTGTCCTCATCCCCCTGCGATCACAAGGCCGGGCCCTGATCTCACATGCTAACGACCCTGGGGACAAAGGGAGATGGGACTGCGGGACTGCTCGCGATCTCCGGGGCACGCAGGTTCGAATCCGGCCCGGCGCCTCGGCGGGATCGATGCCATCCCGGGGGGAGCACACGGCCCCGTCGGCCGAAACCATCCCTTGCGTACCACGAGTAACGGCCTTTAGGGTCGGCGGACTTGAGGAACGGGAGGCACCATGGAGAACGACAGGGCACCAGAGGACGACACCCGGACCAAGCCGGAGATCAAGAAGGTGGCCGTCCGCGACGAGGCCAGGAAGCGCGACCGGCTCACCATCGACAAGCGGCCGTCGTCCTGACCGGCAAGACACCCCCAAAGGCCCCGTGCCGGGCTGCCGATCCGCCGGCCCGGCGGACGGAGCGGGGCCGGGCGGGGAGGAGCGCATGCGCGTTCATCTGGTGACCATGCCCTGGCAGCCGATCGACCTGCCCTCGCTCCAGATCGGCCTGCTGCACTCCCTCCTGACCCGCACCCGGCCCTCCGACGAGATCCACGAGTTCCACGGTTCGCTGCGCTGGGCGCGCTTCCTGCTGGAGCGGACGGACGGACTGCTGCGCCCGGCCGACCACGCCGAGGTGGGCAGCGACTCGATCTTCGACGGGCTCGGCGACTGGGTCTTCTCGGGTGTGCTCTACGAGGACCCGGACTGGGGCGTCGCACGGCTCGGCGCGTACGCGAAGCGGCGCGGGATCCCGGTGGACAAGGCACATGCCATGCGGGTCCACGCGGCGGATTTCATCTCCCGCAGCGCTGCGGAGATCCTCGACGAGGACCCGGACGTCGTCGGGTTCACCAGCACGTTCATGCAGAACGTGTCCTCGCTCGCGCTCGCCGCCGAGCTCAAGCGGCGCCGTCCCGGCCTCACCGTGGTCTTCGGCGGCAGCAACTGCGACGGGCCGATGGGCCACGCCCTGCACCGCAACCATCCCTTCGTCGACCATGTGGTGCGCGGGGAGGGGGAGTACGCGTTCCCCGCCCTGCTGGCCCATCTGGACGCCGGGACCCCGCCCGTCGACGTACCGGGCCTGTGCTGGTGGGACGGCGGGACCTCGCGGGCGAACGAGGAGACCCGCCGTACGGTGGCGCCGCGTGACATCGCCTCGCCCGACTACGACATCTGGCAGGCGGAGCTCGACGCCTCCCCGGTGGCCGAGTACGTCCGTCCGAAACTGGTCGTGGAAGGCGCACGCGGCTGCTGGTGGGGCGAGAAGCACCATTGCACGTTCTGCGGTCTCAACGGCTCGGCGATGGCGTTCCGCGCCAAGCCCGGCGCGCAGTTGTGGGCCGAAGTCGACCGGCTCGTCCGGCGGCACCGGATCCTCGACATCGTCACGGTCGACAACATCATCGACATGGCGTACTTCACGGACTTCCTGCCGCTCGCCGCCGACAGCGGCTGGGACCTCCTGATGCACTACGAGGTCAAGTCCAACCTCAACACGGACCAGCTGGCGCTCCTGGCCCGCTCGGGAGCGGTGCACATCCAGCCGGGGATCGAGAGCCTCAACAACCGCGTCCTCGGCCTCATGGACAAGGGCGTCACCGGCTCCCGCAACGTCCGCACGCTCCGGGAATGCGCCGACCGGTCGCTCACGTGCACGTGGAACTACCTGTACGGGTTCCCGGGCGAGACGGCGGACGACTACGACCCGGTCGTCGACCAGATGCCCGCGCTCGTCCACCTGCAGCCACCGGGCGGCGCGTTCCGCATCCAGCTGGAACGGTTCAGCCCGCACTTCGCCGACCCCGCCCTCGGCTTCGCCGAGCGGACCCCTGCCGAGATGTACGGCCATGTGTACGACCTCCCCGAGGAGGAACTGGCCGATCTGGTGTACCTCTTCGACACCCCGCCCCGCGGGATCGGCGGCAGGACGCAGGAGCGGCTCGCACGGGCCGTCGAGGACTGGCGGGCCGGGCACGCCGGTTCGACGCTGCTGATGGAATCCGGCGCGGACGGCGACCTGCTGGTGCACGACCGGCGGCGCGGATGGCCGGCCCGGACGCATCGGCTCGGCGGCTGGGAGGCCGCCGCGTTCCGGCACCTGGAACACGGCCGCTCCGGACCCGCCCTGCACCGGCTCCTCACCAGGGAGGGGCATCCGGTCACCCCGGAACGGCTCACGGAGTGGCTCGGTGAGGGCGTGTCCCTGGGACTGCTGTTCTTCGACGGACGGTCGTACGTGTCGCTGCCTCTGCGGAACGCTCCGGTCCGCACGGTCGCCGTCACGGACGAGGCCGGGGACGGGACCGGGGCCGGGGCCGACACCGAGGTGGCGGCCATATGACCGGCGGGCAGGTGGTGGTGGACGAGCCGCTGCCGCTGGGCACGGGCGGACGCGGCGCGGCGGAGGCCGTGCGTTTCCTGCGCGACTGCCAGAGTCGGGCGCTCACGGTGCGCTGGGTACCGGACAGCGACGCCCTGCCCTTCGACACCGGGCTGCTGCACCACCTCCCGCCACCGGCTCCCCGGCCCGTCGCCCCGGGCGGGTCCGGCAGGTCCGACGAGACGGCCGTGTGGCGGTCGCGGTACGCGTACGGCCTGCTCTACCACCGCCGCGGGCCGGATTTCGTGACGGTCATGGACCGCAGGGATCCCTCGGCCTCGGCCCGGTTCACCATCGACCGGCCTTCGCTGCTCGCCACCTTCCTCACCGTGCAGGAACCCACGGCCCTCGACGAGCTCGACGCGGCACGGCGCGAGGCCGTGTCCCTGCTGGCGGACGAACGTCTCGTCCTGGTCACGCAGGGGTGGGCGGTGGCACTGCCGCCGCGCCTGCGCCGCTGGCCCGTCCCCTGCACGAGCGTCTGACCTGTGACCTCGTCGCCGACCCGCCCCCCGTCCACGGCCGCCGACGGCGGCGCCACGCCGTGGGGTGCGCTGCGGCGGCACCGCCCGTTCCTGCTGCTCTGCGGCGAACAGGCGGCCAGCTCCGTCGGACGGCAGATCACCGCGCTGGCACTGGCGATGCTGGCCGTGACCCGACTGGACGCGGGCCCGTTCGGGGCGTCGGCGCTGCTGGCCCTGACCTATCTCCCCGGCGCCGTGCTCAGCCCCCTCGCCGGTGTGCTCGCCGACCGGGCCCGGCTGCGCACCCTGACCGTCACGCTCACCTCGCTGCAGGTGGTGGTCGTCGCTTCGGTGCCGCTCGCCGGTGCACTCGGGAGCCTCGGCCTGCCGCACCTGTACGTGGTGGCCGCCCTGTCGGGCGCGCTGACCTGGACCCTCTCGGTGGCGCTGCAGGCGGCGCTGCCCCGAGTGGTCGGGCCCGAGCAGCTCCTGGCCGGCAACTCGGCCCTGACCGGCGCCCGTACGACGGGCATGATCGGCGGCCCCGCCCTGGGAGGCGTCCTCGTCGGTCTCGCCGGGGCGTCCTCCGCCCTGCTGGCCGGCAGCGCCGCCTATGCGGTCGAGGCCGTGCTGCTGTTCGCCCTGCCCGCGTCCCTGAACAGACCGGCCGAGCCCACCGGACGCCAGGGCCCCCGGCTTGCCGCGCTCCGCGAGGGGCTGGCGGTGGTCCGGGCGGAACCGGTGCTGCGCCGGCAGGTGCTCGCGGGCGCCGGGTTCAACCTCGGCAGCGGGGCCGCGGACGCACTCTTCGTGGTGTACGCGAACCGCGAACTCGCCCTCCCTGCATGGCAGTTGGGGATGGTGTACGCCGCGTTCAGCGTGGCCACCGTAGCCGGAGTCCTGCTCGCGGGCCGGTTCGCGACCTCTGTCGAGCTGTACCGGGCGACACGGATCTGCGCGGTGGTGGCAGCCCTCGCGATCTTCCTCGTGCCGGCGGCGTCGCTGGGCCTCGCCTTCCCCGCGCTGCTGACCTACCAACTGGTCTTCGGCATCGCGGCGACCGTTTGGGCGATCTCCATGACGACCACCCAGCAACTGATCGCCCCGCCCCACCTCCAGGGCCGCGTCGCCGGCTTCGCCCAGGCGGCACTCCTGACCACCGTCCCGGTCGGGGCCCTGTCCGCGGGCGCGCTGGCGGCCTGGCTGGGGAACGTCCCCGTGCTGACCGGCGCCGCGGCGGCGGCGCTCCTGGCCGCGTCCTGCTTCTGGCTGCCGCACCGCACCGGCACTGCCGCACTGCCGCCCGCCCCGTGACGGAGGACTCGTCGGAGTCCACCCGGCACGGACACCCGCAGCAGCGGGTGCGGCAGGCAGGCGATGCCGACCGGTTCCCTGCGGGACGCGGGCCCGAAGGGAACCGGAAGGGTTCAGCTCCCCTGGCCGCCCGGGGTCAGGCGCAGGGAGATGCTGTTGATGCAGTACCGCTGGTCCGTCGGGGTCGGGTAGCCCTCGCCCTCGAAGACGTGGCCCAGGTGGGAGCCGCACTTGGCGCAGCGGACCTCCGTGCGGACCATCCCGTGCGAGGTGTCCGCGATCAGTTCGACCGCGTCGGTGTCCTTCGGGTCGAAGAAGGACGGCCAGCCGCAGTGCGACTCGAACTTCTCCGACGAGCGGAACAGCTCGGACCCGCAGCCGCGGCAGGAGTAGACGCCCTCCGTCTTGGTGTCCGTGTATTCACCGCGGAAGGCCGGCTCGGTGCCCGCCAGGCGCAGGACCTGGTACTCGGACGGGGTCAGCTCCGCCTGCCACTGCTCGTCCGTCTTCTCGACCTCGTAGGACATGACTCTCCCGCTCCCTCGTACCTTCAGCTCGACAGCCGGGCGAGGATGGCCGGACCGAGGTCCGTGACGTCGCCCGCGCCCATGGTGAGAACGAGATCACCGGGCTTGGCCATTCCCGCGATGGCGTCGGCGACGGCCGCCTTGTCGTGCTCGGGGGTGACATCGGCGCCCGCCGCCCGCGCCGCCGCGATGATCAGCTCGCTGGTGACGCCGGGGATCGGGTCCTCGCGGGCCGGGTAGATGTCCAGGACCAGGGAGGCGTCGGCGAGGGCCAGCGACTGGCCCATCTCCTTGCCGAGCTCCTGGGTGCGGGAGAAGAGGTGCGGCTGGAAGACGACCAGGATCCGGGCGTCCCCGGCGGCTCCGCGGATGGCCTCCAGGTCGGCGGTCATCTCGGTGGGGTGGTGCGCGTAGGAGTCGATCACCTGGACGCCCGCGGCCTCGCCCTTGAGCTGCAGGCGGCGCTTGACGCCGGTGTACTTGCCGAGCGCGCTCGCCAGGTTGTGCGCCGGGATGCCGAGCGCCACGCCCGCGGCGAGGGCCGCGACGGCGTTGTGCGCGTAGTGGCGGCCGGGGACCGAGACGGTGAAGGTGAGCATCCGGCCGTCCAGGATCACGGTGACCTCGCTGGTCAGACCGCGCGGGGTGATCTTGGTGATCCGGACGTCGGCGCCCTCCTCCTCGCCGTACGTGACGACGGTGAGGCCCTCCTGGCCGGCGACCCGGCGGGCGATCTCGGCGGCGCCCTCCTGGCCGTGGGCGACGACGAGGGTGCCGCCGGGCACGACCTTGCCGACGAAGGTCTCGAAGGACTCGTAGATCTCGTCGATGGAGGCGTAGTTCGCGTGGTGGTCGAGCTCCGCGTTGAGGATGATCGCGACCTGCGGGGTGTACTTGTGGAAGGTGCGGTCGCTCTCGTCCGCCTCGGCGACGAAGATGTCGCCCTCGCCGTGGTGGGCGTTGGAGCCGGGGGCGTCCAGGTCGCCGCCGATGGCGTACGAGGGGTCCAGGCCCAGGGCCGAGAGGGACACCGCCAGCATCGAGGTGGTGGTGGTCTTGCCGTGCGTGCCGGCGACGGCGATCGGCCGCAGCCCGTCCATCAGGGCGGCCAGCGCGTCGGAGCGGTGCACGACGGGGATGCCGAGCTCGGCGGCGCGGGCCAGCTCGGGGTTGTCGGCGCGGATCGCGCTGGAGACGACCACGCAGGTGGAGTCGGCGGCGAGGTTCCCGGCCGCGTGTCCGCCGTGGACCGTGGCGCCGTGGGCGCGCAGCGCCTCGGCGGTCTCGGAGTCACCGCGGCTGTCGCTGCCGGCCACCTGCGCGCCGCGCTGGGCCAGGATCTTCGCGATGCCGGACATGCCGGCGCCGCCGATGCCGATGAAGTGGGGCCGTTCCATGGCGGTCGGCAGGCCGGGCTTCATTCAGGTCGCTCCAGGATCGTGTTTCTTGCGGGTGCGCGTGAGGCTCTGACTGGCCCCAAGCCTATTCGTTGTGGGCGAAGAGCTTGAGCACGGGAACGCCGACCTTGTGGCGGGCGCGCGAGGCCCAGTCCCGGTGGAAGAACTCCTCCACGAAGTGCGGGGCGGTCAGGACGATCACCTCGTCGGCGCCGTGCTCGTCCACGACGGACTTCAGCTTGTCGAGCGGGTGGTCCTCGATGATCTGCCCGACGGCCTTGGCGCCCTTGGCGCGCAGCGCGTTCAGGGAGTGCGCGAGGGCGTGCGCGGCGGGGCCGAGGGCGTCCTCGCCCTCGGGTTCGTCACCCTCGCGGATGGCCTCGGGGAGCTCACCGAGCGCGACGTCGTCGATGGCGCGCAGCAGCCGGTCCTGGTCGCCCCGGGGTTGCATGAGCACGATGAAGGAGACCGCGTCGTCCCCGTGGAGGTTGGTGACGAAGTCCACGTCCACCGCGGTCAGGGGCTGCTCGATCATCAATACGCTCGTGAACACGGACGCCCTCTCCTTCATGGGCCGAGGCCGGCCGGCCGACCCCTGCGGAAACCATCCTGCCCCGCTGTCGCACGGGGCCCTGCGCAGACATACCTGCCCAGTTATGTGCCCAGCGGAAGCAAAGCGGAACGACAAATTCCGCACCTTGTCAGATCCGACGGTAGCTCGTGAAGAGGAACCCGGCCTCTTCCAGTACGCAGGCGGGCGCGAGCCGGTGCGGAACCGTGACGGAGGGGCCGCCGGCGATCCGCTGGGCGCCTCCCGCCACGAGCATCGGGGAGATCGTCAGGCACAGCTCGTCCAGGGCGTCGGCGGCCACGAACTGGCCCAGGAGCCGGGGCCCGCCCTCGGTGAGCTGGCGGCGCAGCCCGCGCGCGGCGAGCTCCCGTACCGCCCGGGCGGCGTCCGCGCCCGCGCCGTCACCGGCCACCACCACCTCGGCCCCGGCCGCCACGGCCGCGGCCACCCGGGCGGCGGGCGCGGCCGCCCCGGTGACCACCAGGGTCGGCACCAGCGGGGAGGTGAACAGGGGCAGCGAGAAGTCCAGGTCCATGCTGGCGGTGACCACGGCGATGGCCGGCGCCGGGCCCTGCCCGGAGGCGGCCCGGCGGGCGGCGAAGGCCTCCCGGGCACGGGCCGGGCGGTAGCCCTCCTGGCGAACCGTTTCCGCGCCGACGACCACCACATCGGCCAGTGCCCGCAGGGTGCCGAAGATCCGCATGTCCGTCTCGCCGGAGATGGGCTGCGAGCGGCCTTCGTGCTGGGCGCCCCCGTCCAGGGTGGAGACCATGTTGGCCCGGAGCCAGTGGCCGTCCGCCTTCAGCGCGGGGTACGCGTAGGCCTCCGCCAGTTCGTCGAGCGACCACTCCCGGTCGGCCCGGTCCTGGGGCGAGGCTGATGTCTGATCGGTCACAGGGAACAGGCGTCGCATCGGTGCAGTGTGCCACGCCCCGTAGAGTTGAGAGCTGTGTCGACATCTCTCTCCACCTCCGGTTACACCTCCGGCCGGCCCCCCATAGCCGACGCGGGCCCCCAGGCCCTCTGCGCGCGCGAGCCGCGGGTGCCCGCCGAACGGCTGGTGGCCGAGATGGTGCCGCCGCCGCGGTTCGACTCGGTGCGCTTCGACACGTACGACCCGGACCCGACCCAGCCCAGCCAGTCCGAGGCCGTCACCGTGCTGAGCGGCTTCGCCGCCGGCCTGGGCGGCGCGCACGCCAGCGGCGCCGGCAGGAAGCGCTGGTTCTCGAAGAAGCCGGCCGCTCCCGCCGCCCCGCGCGGGGTCTACCTCGACGGCGGCTACGGCGTCGGCAAGACCCACCTGCTGGCCTCCCTGTGGCACGCCACCCCGGCCGAACCCGCGCTCAAGGCCTTCGGCACCTTCGTGGAGCTGACCAACCTGGTCGGCGCGCTCGGCTTCCAGCAGACGGTGCAGACCCTCGGCGGACACCGGCTGCTGTGCATCGACGAGTTCGAGCTGGACGACCCGGGCGACACCGTCCTGGTGTCCTCGCTGCTCAGCCGCCTCGTCGAGCAGGGTGTGGCACTGGCCGCCACCTCCAACACGCTTCCCGGCAAGCTCGGCGAGGGCCGCTTCGCCGCCGCCGACTTCCTGCGCGAGATCCAGGGGCTGTCGGCGCACTTCCGGCCGCTGCGGATCGACGGCCAGGACTACCGCCACCGCGGTCTCCCGGAGGCCCCGGCGCCGTTCTCGGAGGAGCAGGTCACCAAGGCCGCGTACGCGACCGGGGGCGCGAGCCTGGACGACTTCCCGGGCCTGCTCGAACACCTGGCCCGGGTGCACCCCAGCCGCTACGGCGCGCTGACCGACGGCCTCACGGCGGTCTGCCTGACCGACGTCGGCCCGGTGCCGGACCAGTCGACGGCGCTGCGCCTGGTGGTACTGGCCGACCGGCTGTACGACCGCGAGATCCCGGTGCTGGCCTCCGGGGTCCCCTTCGACCGGCTGTTCAGTGAGGACATGCTGAACGGCGGCTATCGGAAGAAGTACTTCCGCGCCATATCGCGGCTCACCGCGCTGGCGCGCGACGCGAAGCCCCTGGTCTCCCAGTAGGTTTGGGGACGCCGGGGTCCTTCGGGAGCCCGGCCGTTTCCCACATCTTCGAAGGGATCACCATGGCCACCACGCGTACCGCGCACACCGTCTGGGAAGGCAACCTGCTCAAGGGCGCCGGCACGGTCAGCCTCGACTCCTCGGGCCGGGGCTCGTTCGAGGTCTCCTGGCCCTCGCGCGCCGAGGCCGCGAACGGCAAGACCAGCCCGGAAGAGCTGATCGCCGCCGCGCACTCCAGCTGCTACTCGATGGCCCTCTCGCACGGCCTGGACGGCGCCGGCACCCCGCCCACCCGCCTGGAGACCAAGGCCGATGTGACCTTCCAGCCGGGCGAGGGCATCACGGGCATCCACCTGACGGTCCGCGCGGAGGTCCCCGGCCTGGACGCGGAGGGCTTCGCCGCCGCGGCCGAGGACGCCAAGAAGAACTGCCCGGTCAGCCAGGCCCTGACCGGTACGACGATCACCCTGAGCGCCGAGCTCCTCTGATCGCTCCCGCTCTGGCGGGGTGCGGACCGCACATCGCGGCCCGCACCCCGTCAGGCGGTCGCCAGTTGCGGGATCAGGCGCATCGCGTTGTCGTGGTAGATCCCCCGCAGCTGCTCCGGGGTGAAGGCCGGGTCGGCTTCGAGGGCGGGCAGTGCCAGGTCCATGACCGTGTCGGCGGGGGCGGCGGGCCAGTCCGTGCCGAAGAGGACGTGGTCGGCCGGCACGTGCTCCAGCAGGGTCGCGGCGGGCGCCATGGGGCCTGCCGTGTCGTAGTAGAAGCGGCTCAGGTGGTCACGGACGGCGGCGGGTTCGACGGGCGGTTCGCAGAACCGCCCGAGGGCCTGCAGGCGCGTCGCGATGTACGGCAGGAAGCCTCCGGCGTGCGGCAGGACGACGGAGATGTCCGGGAACCGGTCCAGCGTCCTGTGGCTGATCATGTTCACGGCGGCCCGCGTGGTGTCCAGCAGGAAGTCGCACATGAAGTTCGGGATACCCGGAACCGTCGACCCACCGGGCGGGCCGGACGCACCGGGCCGGCCTGAGGCACCACCGGGCCGGCCTGAGGCACCGCCGGGCGGGCCTGAGGCACCGGGCGGGCCGGAAGCCCCACCGGGCGGGCCGGGCGGGCCGTCCGGAAGGTTGTGCGGGTGGGTGTCCACCACGGCGGAGAACTCGTTCAGCTCGTGGAACAGCCGGTCGTAGGCGGGATCACCGAGGTAGACGCCCCCGTAGTTGGCCGTCACGTTCACCCCGACGGCCCCGAGCTGCCCGAGCCCGCGGCGCACGGCCCAGGACGAGGCCTCCGGGTCGTCCAGGAACAGCGGCACGTAGTACGAGAACCTTCCCGGATGCGCCTGCGCCACCTCGATCATCGACTGCAGCGTGATGTTGATGGCTTCGCGCAACTGCGCAGACGACCGGTAGCGCGCCGGCAGCATCGGCTTGAGGACGGCGGTCGTGATGCCCGCGCCGTCCATGAAGCGGATCGCCGCATCGGTGTCGAGCCGGCTCCACGGGGGCAGCCGTTCCGGCTTGATCAGTTCGTGGTGCGCGGCCCAGTCGCGCCACTGCGGCGCACAGAAGTGATGATGCATGTCGATCTTCGAATGGACCGTGCGCGCCGCGTCCGCACCCGGTGCGGAGTAGCCCCGCGCGACCCGGATGACCTCGCTGGTGCCCACTGCGGCGATCCGCAGTTCGTCCGCCGGCGTCCCCAGGAGGCGCAGTGCGGAGGTACTCACGGAATCCGTCATGCCAATCCACCGCCCATCGGGTCTGGGTTACCTGCCGGAGGCCACGGAGGCCAGGGACGACTCGTCCGGGTCCGCGCCGGGGCGGCGCGGCTCCAGGACGAGCCGGAGGTGTTCGAGACCCCGGAACGCCGGCACCGGACCCTTGAGCCACGCCCTGCCGGTCTCCTGCGCGTCCGCGAGCTCCATGTCCGGGAACTCCCGCAGGAGGGTGGCGAGCGCGATCTCGAGTTCGAGCCGTGCCAGCGGTGCTCCCAGGCAGTAGTGGGTTCCGTGCCCGAAGCCCAGGTGCGTGCCCTGGAGGCCCTCGCGCGTCACGTCCAGCTCGTCGGGGAGGTCGAACTTCTCGGGGTCCCGGTTGGCCGAGGAGATCGCGATCTGCACGAGGGATCCCTCGGGAATCAGCGTGCCCCGGATCTCGGCGTCCCGCGCCGCGTACCGGAAGGTCGACGTCTCCACCGAGCCCTCGAAGCGCAGCATCTCCTCGACCGCCCGCGGGACGAGCGCGGGGTCCTCGCGCAGCAACGCCGCCTGATCGGGGCGGAGCAGCAGGTTGAGGACGGAATTGCCGATCTGGTAGGCGGTGGTCTTGTGGCCGGCGAAGAACAGGACCCACAGCGACGCGACCAGTTCGGGATCCTCCAGCCGTTCCTCCGCCTGGAGGAGGTCGCTGAGGAAGGAGTCCGACGGGTGCTCGCGCGTGTCCGAGATGAGCCGCTCCAGCCGGTGCTGCAGACGTTCCTCGGCCGCCTTCAGCTCCGCCCTCCTGCTGGGGTCGAAGCGGGAGCGGGTCACCACCGCGAACTGCTCCAGGATCTCCGGGCGGTCCTCCTGCGGGATGCCCATCAGTTCGCACAGGACCGCGACGGGCAGCGGGAACGCGAACGAGGCCATGAGGTCGACCGTGCCCGCCTTCCGGCATTCGCTCAGGATGTTCTCGGCGATCTCGGTGATCCTCGGGCGCATCTGCTCCACCCGCCGGGGGGTGAAGGCGCTCCGCAGGACGCGGCGCAGCCGCGTGTGCCGGGGCGGGTCGGAGAAGAGCACGTTGTCGTCGAGCGCGTCGAAGAAGCTGCCGTACACGGCGTGGTACGTGTCGATGGCGCCGTGCATGTTCTTGCTGAACCGGGGGTCCGACAGGGCGTCGCGGGCGTCGTCGTGACGGGTGATGAGGTACGTCTCGATCCCGTGGGGAGGGGTCAGCCGGCACACCGGGGCCTGCTCGCGCAGGGCGGCGTACATCGCATGGGGGCACTGCCGGTACTCCGGCGCGCCCCTGGACACGGCCGACACGATGTCGTGCAGCTCTCCGCCGCCGTCCGGTGCCGCATCCTGCTGCGCCATGGTCCGTACCCTCCGTCGCACTCGCCTGCTGGGGACAACACCGGTTCCCCGTGCGGATGCGTCGCGAAACGGCGCCTTTCCCGTTCGAGTGAGCCGGCGGTGCCGGGGGCCGGGGCGGGTCCGGGTACGCGTCCGGCCGACCGTCAGCCGATCGGCGGTCGCCCGTCCGGGCCGAGTGTGTGGCGGGCCCGGCGGCCCGGGGAAGGGCTGCAGGTGCCCCCAGCCAGCCCGTCACAAGGAGCCCGCGCATGGCCCGCAGTCTCGCCCCGGCCCTCACCGCAGCCGCCTCGCTCACCCTGGCGGCCGTCACCGCTCCCCTCGCCGCCGCGGACACGGGCCCCGGCCGGGCCCAGGGCGACCTCGCCCGTACGTACGCGGCGACGGCCCGGTACCAGGTGCACGCCAACGCCGTGGCGGACGGCTACAAGCCCGACCAGTACTGCGTCGTCGACAAGGCGGGCCCGGGCGCGCTCGGTTACCCGCACTTCAATCACAAGTACGACAACTCCCTCGACCCGGCGAAGCCCGCCGCGCTGTTCTACGAGGACGACGGGCGCGGCGGCAAACGGCTCGTCGCGGTCCAGTGGCTGCTCTACGACCGCGACCAGGAACTCACGACGGACGACGACCGCCCCACGATGTTCGCCACCCCCTTCAAGGGCCCCAAGCCCGGCAATTTCCCCGGTCAGCCGGTGCACTACGCCCTGCACCTGTGGCTGTGGAAGAAGAACCCCGACGGCCTGTTCGAGACCTTCAACCGGGCGGTGACCTGTCTTCCGGGCACCACCCGCCCCAAGCCGTCGCTCTGATGCCGCCCCGGGAGCCGCCCATGCCCGTCACCCGGCGCAGCCTGCTCGCCGCGGGCGGGATCGCCTTCACCGGGGCGCTCGGCGCACTGTTCGCCGGTGGTGGCTCCCGGGCCGCCGCCCGGGCCCCGCGGACCCCCCGCACCGACCGCGGGTACGGGCCGCTGGTGGCCGATCCGCGGGGGCTGCTCGACCTGCCCGCCGGGTTCACCTACCGGGTGCTCTCCCGGGCGGGCGAGCCGCTGCGCTCCGGCGAGGGGCCCGCGCCCGCCAACTGCGACGGCATGGCCTCCTTCGAGGCCGGCGGCGGCCGCGTGCGCCTCGTCCGCAACCACGAGAACCGCACCACCGCCGCCCTGCGCGTCCCCGCCGTCCCGGGACTGACCTACGACCCCCAGGCCCTCGGCGGCTGCACCGCCCTGGAACTGGACGCGGCCGGGCGGGTCACCGGCGAGCGCGTCGCCCTCGCGGGCACCGCCGTCAACTGCGCGGGCGGCCGTACCCCCTGGAACACCTGGCTGAGCTGCGAGGAGACCGAGGACCGCGCGGGCACCTCCGGCTACACCCTCGACCACGGCTACGTCTTCGAGGTGGACCCGGCCGACCCGCACCGCTCGGGCGCGGTCCCGCTCACCGCGATGGGCCGTTTCGCGCACGAGGCCGTCGCCGTGGACCCGTACCGCGGGGTCGTCTACGAGACCGAGGACGCCTTCGTCCGGCCGTTCGGGCTGTTCTACCGGTTCCTGCCGGAGCGGCCGCTCGGCGGGCTCGGCTCGCTGCGGGCCGGGGGCCGGCTGGAGGGCCTGCGGGTGCCGGGGCTCGCGGACCTCGCGGTGGTGGACGAGCCCGGGGCGGAGTTCCCGGTGGAGTGGGTGCCCGTACCGGACCCGTCGGCGGCCGGAACGCCGATCCGGCTCCAGGACTTCGGGCCGGGCGGGATCACCCACGCGCAGAAGCTGGAGGGCTGCTACTGGGGCGACGGCGGGGTGCACTTCGTGTCCAGCTTCGCGCGCAGTGGCGAGGGCGCGGCCGCCGACCACCACGGGCAGGTGTGGTTCTACGATCCGCGGCGCGCCCGGCTGCGCCTGGACGTGCGCTTCGGCCCGGCCGCCGACATCGCGCTGCCCGGGGACTCCCCCGACAACATCTGCCTGGCCCCGGACGGCGGGCTGATGGTGTGCGAGGACGGCGGCGGCGCGCAGTACGTCTTCGGGGTGACGGTGGGCGGTGAGGTCTATCCGATGGCCCGCAACGCCGAGGACATCGGCCGGCCGGGGGCCCCGGAGTGGGGGGAGTTCGCCGGGGTCACCTTCTCTCCGGACGGGCGGACGATGTACGTGAACGCCTACGCGCCGGGGACCACGTTCGCGGTGACGGGGCCCTGGCACTGACCTGGCACTGACCTCGTACTGACCTCGCGCTCCCGTTCGGTCTGCTGGAAGATCGTACGGAACCGACGGGATTGGGGTGGTCAGCGATGGCCGGGAAGCAGAACGACAAGCGCAAAGCGGTGAAGTCCGGGAAGCAGCGGGAGAAGCGGGAGAAGGACGCCGAGCCCGCGAAGGACGCGAAGGACGCGAAGCCCGGGAAAACCGGGAAGTCCGGGAAGCGGGAGAAGGCCCCGGAGCAGGAGAAGGCCGCCGAGCCCGGGAAGCGCTCCAAGGACGACGGTGCCGGGGCCCGGCCGCTGCGGGAGTTGCTGCGCGTGACCCCGGGCGAACGGCCGGACCTCGGCCGCCTCGACCCCTCCGCGACCCCCGGCGGCCCCACCGGCAAGGCGGCCGGGGCGGCGGCCACCGCTCTGCTGGCGCAGCCGCTCGGCTCCCTCCAGGAGCGGCTCTACGCGGCGAGCACCGCCGGGGACCGCCGCCGGGTGCTCCTCGTCCTCCAGGGCATGGACACCAGCGGCAAGGGCGGCACCCTCAAGCACGTGATCGGCCTGTTCAACCCTTCCGGCTGTCGGATCAAGGCCTTCAAGGCGCCCACGGCGGAGGAGCTGAGCCATCCCTTCCTCTGGCGGATCAAGCAGGAGCTCCCCCGGCCGGGCGAGATCGGCATCTTCGACCGTTCCCACTACGAGGACGTGCTCATCGCCCGGGTCCGCGAGCTGGTGCCGCGCAACCGGGTGCGCGCCCGGTACGCCCAGATCAACCGGTTCGAGAAGGCCCTCGCGGACGACGGTGTCACCGTGGTGAAGGTCTTCCTCCACATCGGCTACGAGGAGCAGCGGGCCCGGCTCCTGGAGCGGCTGGACAACCCGGACAAGCACTGGAAGTTCAACGTGGGCGACATCGAGGAGCGCAGCGTCTGGCCCGCGTACCAGGAGGCGTACGAGGTGGCGCTGGAGCGCTGCTCCACCGATGCGGCGCCCTGGTACGTGGTGCCCGCGGACCGCAAGTGGTATCGCAACTGGGCCATCACCACGCTGCTGCGGGAGCACCTGGAGGACATCGATCCGCGGTATCCGAAGGGGGACTTCGACGTCGAGGAGTGCCGCAGGAGGCTACTGGCGGGGTGAGCTCCGCCCGACCGCCTGTCGTTCATTCATCTGATCAGTTAGTCATATAGTTTGCGTACGTGACCAATTCCGTACGAAAAGTAGCTGCCGCAGCTGCCACGGCGGTGCTCGGCGCCGCCCTCGCGGGATGCGGGGGCGGCGCCGGCGCGCCGGACGCCGGCCGCGAGGCCCGTATGGGCACCCCCGCCGCCTCGGCGTCCGCCTCGGCCTCGGCCTCCACCGCCGCCGCCGCCGGATCGTCCGCCGCGTCCCCGCAGGCCGGTGCGCCCGCCAAACCCCCGACCATGGCGCCGGGCCCGAACGGCCTGACCCCCGTCTTCGAACGGGCGAAGCAGCAGACGGACAAGACCGTGGCGCTGACCTTCGACGCCGACATGACCTCCGACCAGGGCCCGCGCGCCGCGGACGGGGAACACTTCGACAACCCCGCGCTGATCTCGACCCTGCGCACCCTCAAGGTGCCCTCGACGATCTTCATGACGGGCCGCTGGGCCGAGGAGTACCCGGACCAGGCCAAGTCCATCGGCACCGACCCGAACTTCGAGATCGCGAACCACTCGTACAGCCACCACGCCTTCAAGTCCCCCTGCTACGGGCTGCCCGCGCTCGACGCCGCGGCCGCCCGCGCCGACGTGGACCGGGCGTTCGCGGCCTTCCGGCAGGCGGGCGCGGTCAAC
Organism: Streptomyces sp. NPDC001502; assembly: GCF_042894785.1. Classification (NCBI taxonomy): domain Bacteria; kingdom Bacillati; phylum Actinomycetota; class Actinomycetes; order Kitasatosporales; family Streptomycetaceae; genus Streptomyces; species Streptomyces sp. NPDC001502. The sequence goes on along the minus strand of NZ_JBIAVW010000007.1, from coordinate 362,677 downwards.
ACCGTCCCGTACTTCCGCTTCCCCGGCGGCTGCTACGACGACCAGGCGCTGCGGGCCCTGTCCACGGCCAAGGTCACGGCCGTCCAGTGGGACGTGGTCAGCGGGGACGCCTTCGCCAAGGACCCGGGCGCCGTGGCCGAGCAGGTGCTCGGCGGCGTGAAGCCCGGCTCGGTGGTGGTCATGCACTGCACGCGCAGCGCCGCCCCGGTCACCGAGGAGGCCGTCCAGCGGATCGTCCCGGAGCTGCGCAAGCGCGGCTACCGCTTCGTGAAGGTCTCCGAGCTGATCGGCAAATAGCGCGGGCCCCGGGCCGTTTCTAGCCGGAACAGGCGGTGCGCTGGGCTTCCTGCCACTCGCACACCGGGCAGAGCACCACGCCCGGGGTGGCGACCCCGTACTCGGTGGGCTTTGCGCACTCCAGGCAGTCCGCGTACGGCGGTCCCGCCACCCGGCCGGCCGGGGCGGCCGGTGCCGGGCAGTACGACGGGGTCTGCTGCGACGGGGTCTCGTCCGGCTGGTTCATGCCTGCGAGCCTACCGGCGGGCGGCTTACGGACAACTGCCGCCGGAGTACTGGTAGGAAACTTTCCTTCCTGTTAGTGTCCCGGGCGGCGGCTTGGCGCGGTGCCCACCCCCACGGGCATGACGCGCTCAGTGAGAGCTCTGACCCGGCCGCCGTGGTGCCGCCCCCCGCCCGCACCGCGGGCGGGCGCGGCGCCCCGCGCCAGTGTCCAGCTCTCGCCGCCCCTCAAGGCAGGGAGTTCCAGGTATGCGCCTGAACCGCCTGAACGCCTCCGCTCACCCCCCTCTGTTACGCGGCAGACTTCGCACCCTCCTCCTCACCGCCCTCACCGGCCTCGCCGCCCTCACCCTCGTCGGCGGGCTCCTCCTGGCCTGGCCCGGACGGGCCGGGGCCGCCGCCGACCCCCTCATATCCCGCGGGAAGCCCGCCACCGCCTCCTCCGCCGAGTCCTCCTCGCTGGGCGCGAAGAACGCCTTCGACGGCGACCCGGCCACCCGCTGGGCCAGCGCCGAGGGCAAGGACCCGCAGTGGATCCGGGTCGACCTCGGCGCCGGGGCCACCGTCTCGCGGGTACGGCTCACCTGGGAGGCCGCCTACGCCAAGGCGTACCGCGTCGAGGTCTCCGCCGACGGCGCCGCCTGGACCACGCTCGCCACCGAGACCGCCGGCAACGGCGGCACCGACGACTGGACCGGCCTGTCCGGCAAGGGCCGCTACCTGCGCGTCCAGGGCACCGCGCGCGGCACCTCGTACGGCTACTCGCTCTTCGAGGCCGAGGTGTACGGCACCGTCGGCGACGGGCCGCCGCCGGGCGGCTCCTTCACGGTCGTCGCCGCCGGTGACATCGCCGCGCAGTGCACCGCGTCCGACAGCGGCTGCGCGCACCCCAAGACCGCCGCGCTCGCCCAGCGGATCGACCCGAAGTTCTACCTGACGATGGGCGACAACCAGTACGACGACGCCCGGCTCTCCGACTACCGCGCCTACTACGACAAGAGCTGGGGCGCCTTCAAGGCCAAGACCCGCCCGGTCCCCGGCAACCACGAGACGTACGACCCGGCCGGCCCGCTCGCCGGGTACAAGTCGTACTTCGGCAGCATCGCCTACCCGCAGGGCAAGAGCTACTACAGCTTCGACGAGGGCAACTGGCACTTCGTCGCCCTCGACTCCAACTCCTTCGACCAGGCCGCCCAGCTCACCTGGCTGAAGGCCGACCTCGCCGCCAACACCAGGCAATGCATCGCGGCCTACTGGCACCACCCGCTCTACTCGTCCGGCGGACACGGCAACGACCCGGTCTCCAAGCCGGTGTGGAAGATCCTGTACGCGGCCAAGGCCGACCTGGTCCTGAACGGGCACGACCACCACTACGAACGGTTCGCCCCGCAGGACCCCGAGGGCCGGGCGACCGCCGACGGGATCGTGGAGATCGTCGGCGGGATGGGCGGCGCCGAGCCCTACCCGATCGAGGAGGTCCAGCCCAACAGCCAGAAGCGAATCAGCGGACCGTACGGCGTGGTGAAGCTGGACTTCACCGACTCCGGCTACGGGTGGACCTACGTGGCCACCGACGGCCAGGTCAAGGACACGAGCCCGAAGTACAGCTGCCACTGATGTACCTGGCCGCCAACGGCCGCCCGGACGCGCCGCCCCGCCCCCCAGGGGCCCGGCGGCGCGTCCCCGCCGCCGTCCTCGCGCTCGGCGCGGTCAGCCTCGTCACCGACATCTCCTCCGAGATGGTCACGGCGGTACTGCCGCTCTACCTCGTCCTGGGCCTGGGCCTGACCCCCCTCCAGTTCGGCTTCCTGGACGGCATGTTCAACGGAGCCACCGCCCTCGTCCGGCTGCTCGGCGGGCGGCTCGCCGACCGCCGCGGCCACCACAAGCGGGTCGCCGGCGCCGGCTACCTGCTGTCCGCGCTCTCCCGGCTCGGACTGCTCCTCGCCGGGGGCGCCACGGGTGGGATCGCCGCCGCGCTCGCCGCCGACCGGCTGGGCAAGGGCATCCGTACCGCCCCGCGCGACGCCCTCATCTCGCTCAGCGGGCCCCCGGAGAGCCTCGGCCGGTCCTTCGGCGTGCACCGCGCCATGGACACCACGGGCGCGCTGCTCGGGCCGCTCGCCGCCTTCGCCGTGCTGTGGGCGACCGCCGATGCCTACGACGCGGTGTTCGCCGTCAGTTTCTGCACCGGCCTGCTCGGTGTGCTGCTGCTCGTCGTGTACGTGCCTGCGGCGCCGGGGCCGGCCGCCGCTCCCCCGGCCGGGCCCCGCCCGGCGCGCCGACCGGTCCTGCGCGACCCCGCGTTCCGCCGCGTGCTCGGCGCCTCGGCCCTGCTCGGCGCCACCACCATCGGCGACGCCTTCCTCTACCTGCTGCTCCTGCGCGGACTCGACCTCCCGCCCGCCCTGTTCACGCTGCTGCCGCTCGGGGCCGCCGCCGTCTACCTGCTGCTCGCCGTCCCCGCGGGCCGGATCGCCGACCGGACCGCCCACCGGTCCGGGCGCCGGACGGCCTTCCTGCTCGGGCACGGCGCCCTGCTGGGCGCGTACGCCCTGCTGCTCGCCCCCGTCTCCCTGCCGACCGTCGTGGGGGTGCTCGCCCTGCTGGGCATCTTCTACGCGGCCACCGACGGGGTCCTGATGGCGCTCGCCGCTCCCGCGCTCCCCGCGGCCGGCCGGGCGGGCGGGCTCGCGGTGCTGCAGACCGGCCAGGCGCTGGCCCGGCTGCTGGGCGCCGCCGGCTTCGGGGCGGCGTGGACCCTCTGGGGGCCCCGGCCCGCCCTCTGGGCCGCGGCCCTCGCGCTGGCCGGGGCCCTCGCGGCCGCCTCGCGCATCCTGCCCGCCGGTCCCCCGACCGCCCCGACCGCCCCGGAGGCCCCGTGAATCCCCCGTCCCGCCGGCTGCGCCTCGCCCTCGTCGTCACCGCGGTCCTGCTGCTGGCGGGCGGCTCGCTGGGCTACGTCCTGCACGCGCGGCACCGCGAAGGGCCGTCCGGGCAGCAGGCCGACGCCTCCTTCGGCGTCCTGGAACCGGGTCTCTACTTCCGGGACACGGCCGGCGGGCGGATCGCGCGCCAAGGCGGCCCGGGCCTGCCGCGGGTGACCGGCGGCCCGTCCTGCGACCGCTTCCACACCGCCGGGGACCATGCCCTGTGCCTGCGCAAGCTGCCCGGGGTCCCGGCCCGCACGGAGGCCCTCGTACTCGACCGGCGCATGCGTGAGGTCCGCAAGGTGACGGTGCCCGGCATCCCGAACCGGGCCCGTGTCTCGCCCTCGGGCCAGGTCCTGTCCTGGACCACCTTCACCACCGGCGACTCCTACAACACCGCCGCGTTCTCCACCCGGACGGCGATCCTGGACCTGCGCACCGGCTATCTGGTCAAGTCGATCGAGCAGATCCCGCTGACCCTCGGCGGGGCCCGCCACCACGACCCGGACGTCAACTACTGGGGCGTGACCTTCGCCGCCGACGACAACCGCTTCTACGCCACCGTCTCCACCCGGGGCGCCACCCACCTCGTCGAGGGCGACCTGCGCGCCTGGTCGGCGAAGGCCCTGCGGGAGAACGCCGAATGCCCCTCGCTGTCACCGGACGGTGCCCGCGTCGCCTTCAAGAAGAAGGTCTCCGACGACCCCCGGACGCCCTGGCGGCTGTACGTCCTCGACCTGGCGGCGATGCGCGAACACCCGCTGGCCGAGCCGCACAGCGTCGACGACCAGGCCGCGTGGCTGGACGACGCGACCCTCGCCTACGCCCTGCCGGGCCGGGACGGCCGCGCGAGCGACATCTGGTCGGCCCGGGCCGACGGCACGGGCGAACCGGCCCTCCTCGTCCCGGGCGGTTCGTCACCCGCGAACGTGGACTAGGGGTGTCCTACCGGCTGTCGGCAGGACACCCCTAGGTCAGGTCCTGCCTCAGAGGACGGGGGTGTCCGGGAGGGGCGAGAATCCGGTGCCGCAGGCCGCCACGATGTTCGCCGGCGTGAAAGGCGTGTTGCTGGTGGTGCAGCGGGCCTCGTGCAGCACCCCGTCCTGCGCCAGCAGGGTGATGTAGAGGATGCCGGGGTTCGCCTCGGTGACCGACAGTGCGCTGTCGGTGACGCACCTCGGGGCGTTGGCGAGAAGGCCGAGGTTGACCCACACGCCCGGGTTCCGGCTGTCGTTGACGAACGAGTGGCCTTGCGCGTCGGTCGCGACACGGAAGATCACGGGGGTCGGGAAGTTGATGAAGTCCGGAGCCGCGGAGCTGACGTCGCGGGCACCGCACTTCTTGCCCTGGTCTGTCACGGAACTATTGGGGGTCGGAGTGCTCCCCGGAGTGTCGTCGGCGACCGCGGACGGGACCATCAGTGCCCCGAGCAGCACCGCTCCCGATACGGCCGACATGCCCCGTGCAGCCCAAGCCAGCTTCCTCATGCGATTCCTTTCCTGGAGGGGAGGCCTTCCGTGACCTGCACGGCGTGGCCACTTCTACGGGAAGGGGTATCCCCGCTCGCCACGGGATGCTCACCGAAGGTTACATATCATCACTCTTTGGAACCGCGGGAGGCCTCGAATGGCGGCGACCAGGCGCCCATCTGCCCGGCAGCCGCCGATGGGTGTCCATGAGACACCCCCTAGCGCCGCCGCGCGGCGGTCAGGCAGGCCGTCGTGCCGGCGCCGGCGGCCAGCAGGAGCGCGCCCGCCAGGGCCGTGAACGGCAGCGGCACCGTCCCCGAGCGTCCCGCCGTGACCAGGGCGGACACCGCGCCGCGGGCCGGGGAGACCGCGAGGACCAGGGCGAGCAGGGAGCCGAAGGTCCCGGCCAGGACCGCGTAGCCCCGGCGCCGGACCAGCGGCCGGCTGCACAGGGCGCCCACGGCCGCGCCGGTCAGTGCGCAGGCCGCCATCGCGAGGGCCCCGGCGAGGGCGGCCGCGCCGACGCCGGCGCCGGCCCGGTCGCCGGTCAGCAGGGCCACGGCCGCCGCCCCGGCCCCGGCGAGCAGCGCCCCGGCCGACGCGGTGAGCAGGGCCGCCGCGTGCACCCGTACGGGACCGGCCGCGGCGGCCGTGCAGTCGCGGGCCGCGTCCGGTTCGGCGCTCACGCAGATCCGGACCAGCCAGGCGGTGGCCGGGACCAGTCCGGCGGCCGCGAGGCCGAGGGAGTCCGGCACCGGGTCGCCCGGCCGGATGGCGACGGCCACGAAGGCGGCGTAGGTGAGGAGGGGCGCGAGCCAGCGCTGGGAGCGCAGCAGCAGGGCGCCCTGGTATCGGAGCAGGGCGGTCAGGGGAGTTCCTCCACGGCGCGGATGTGCCAGGGCGGCCGGGCGGTGAGCAGGTCGCGCAGGACCGCGTCGGAGCGTTCGGCTTCCACGGTGAGCAGCACTCCCCCGCCGGGTGCCGGGGAAGCGGCGAGGTCCGGGGGCGGGGTTCGGCCGGGCGGGCCGATCGCGTGGATCCGTACGCGGGGCCCGGCCGCCGCGGACACCGGTACGAGCGCCCCGCCCTCGACCCGGTAGTGGGCGTCGGCCGCGCCCGCGAGCCGCCGCGGGTCGTGGTCGACGAACACCACCGTGCCTCCGGCGGCGGTGCGTTCGGCGACGGCCCGGTCCAGCTCCTCCCGGGCGGAGCCGTCCAGGCCGGTCCACGCCTCGTCGAGGACGAGCAGCCCCGGTTCGGCGAGCAGGGCCTGCGCGACGGCCACCTTCTGACTGCTGCCCTTGGACAGTTCGGCCATCGGGGTGCGGGCGTACGCGGCGGCGCCGAAGCGCTCCAGCCGGTCGGCCGCCCGGCGGGCCGCCTCGGCGCGCGGCAGCCCGTGCACCCGGCCCATGTGGGTCAGGTAGCCGGCGGCCGTGAGCGGCAGCGCCGCCGGGAAGCGTTCGGGCACGTAGCCGGTGCGGGGCGGGCGGCCGCTGACGCGCCCCTCGGTCGGGGCCTCGATGCCGGCGACGAGCCGTAGCAGGGTGGACTTGCCGCCGCCGTTGCCGCCTTCGACGCGGACGAGGGCGCCGCGCGGGAGGTCCAGCGCGATGCCGCGCAGCACCCAGGGCCGGCGCCGTCCGTAGCGGCGGCCCACACCGGTCAGGTTCAGTGTGCGGCCGCCGTCTCGACGGCCTCGCTCGGGCGGACGATGACGAAGCCCTCGCCGCTCAGCTTCAGCTGGACGGCCTCGCCGGAGCCGCCGCGGATCATCGAGCCGACCGACTGGGAGCGGTGCAGGCCGGTCTCCAGCTGGGCGCTCCAGCCGACCACCGCGTCCGTGTCCACGTGGACCGGGGCCTGGGGGGTGACCGGGATGATGATCGGGTGGCCGTCGCAGACGACGGCGAGCTTGCCGGTGCCGGTGAAGAGGCTGTTGAAGAGTCCGCCGCCGGTCATGCCGGCGCCCTTCACCATCTTGATCTCGTAGGACAGGGTCGGGTCGAAGCAGAGCACGTTGCGGCCGTTGATGGTGAGGGCGTCACCGGGCTCGAAGTCGATGATGAAGCAGTTGCCCGCCCGGTGGGCGAACCAGGCCTCGCCCTGGCCGCGTACGGACATGAGCGCGAGGCCCTCGCCCGTCACGGCGCGCTTGAGCATGCCGCCTATGCCCTGTCCCTTGCGCTCGAACTGGAGGTTGCCGCGGAAGGCGACCATCGAGCCCTGCCGGGCCAGCATTTCACCGTTGACGTTGTACTTCACGGACTTGGCGTTCTGCAGGGTCATGCCGGGGGCGACGGCTGCCTGGGCCAGGTTCTCGGACGCGAAAAGATCACTCTTCATGGCTTCGATCCTCACCCGGGCCGACCACCCGGGGCATCATCCTGAAGGCGGAGGCTGGCATCCTTGGCAGGATGAGCAGCCAGCACACGAACGACATCTCCGACGTCCCCGCGGTCGGGGCGGACAGCCCCTTCCGGCAGGAGCACGTACTGCGTGACGAGGCACCGCAGTTCGTACTGCCGCTGGTGGTGCGGATCGAGAAGGCCGAGCCGCCCGCCCGGACGGACGCCCTGGAGACGGCGGCCCGCGCCGTGCTGGTCCTGCTCACCGACGAGCGGGCGCACGGCGAGGGCGAGTGGGCCCAGGCCGTCCGCGACTGGCAGGACGCCCGGATCCGCAAGGTGGTCCGGCGGGCGCGCGGGGCGGAGTGGCGCAAGGCGGAGACCCTGCCGGGCGTCACGGTGCACGGGGACGGCGCGCAGGTACGGGTCTTCCCGCCGGTGCCCCTCGACGGCTGGCCCAAGGAACTGGCCAAGCTCCAGGTGTCGGGCACCGATCTGGACGACCCGGAGCCGGCCGCCGCGACCGCGGAGCCGGGTCTGCCGGTGCTGTGGCTCAACCCCGGCCTCGACATGTCGGCCGGCAAGGCCATGGCCCAGGCCGGGCACGCGGCGCAGCTGGCGTGGTGGGAGCTGACGGGGGCGGAGCGGACCGCCTGGCAGGATTCCGGTTTCCGGCTGGCGGTACGGACGGCCCCGCGCGAGCGGTGGGCCGAGCTGGGCGGCAGCGGTCTGCCGGTGGTCCGGGACGCCGGGTTCACCGAGATCGCGCCGGGCAGCGCGACGGTGGTCGCCGACCATCCGGCGCTGCGGGCCCGGCTCTGACGCGGTTCCCCGGCAGGCGGGAACCTCAAATGTTCCTCTGAACGTCCCCTCCTGCGATTGGCGCGACTCCGTCGGGGCCATGACATCGGCACACGGTGCGACGAGAGGGGGCGAGGGGACATGAAGCCCATGGCACACCTGGGGGTGGGCATCGGCTGGCGGCCGGAGATCGCGGACGCCGTCGAACGGCTTTCCGGCCTGGACTGGGTCGAGGTGGTGGCCGAGAACGTATGCCCGGGCCACCTGCCCGAGTCCTTGCTGCGGCTGCGCGAGCGGGGCACGCGCGTCGTGCCGCACGGGGTCTCGCTCGGCCTCGGCGGCGCGGACCGCCCCGATCCGGGGAAGCTGGCGGCGCTCGGCGAGCGGGCGGTGGCGCTGGGGGCGCCGCTCGTCACCGAGCACATCGCCTTCGTACGGACCTCCTCGCCGGTGCTGGAGGCGGGGCACCTGCTGCCGGTGCCGCGCACCCGCGACGCGCTGGACGTCCTGTGCGAGAACGTGCGGATCGCGCAGGACGCCCTGCCGGTCCCGCTGGCGCTGGAGAACATCGCCGCGCTGTTCTCGTGGCCGGGCGAGGAGCTGACGGAAGGGCAGTTCCTCACGGAACTGGTCGAGCGGACCGGTGTCCGGCTGCTCATCGACGTGGCCAACCTGCACACCAACCGGGTCAACCGGGGCGAGGACCCGGCCGCCGTGCTCGACGCGATCCCGCTGGAGGCGCTGGCGTACGTGCACGTGGCGGGCGGCATCGAGCGGAACGGTGTCTGGCACGACACCCACGCGCACCCGGTCCCGCCGGTGGTGCTCGACCTGCTGGCCGAGCTGCGCTCCCGGGTGGAACCGGCGGGGGTCCTGCTGGAGCGGGACGACGACTTCCCGCCGGAGGCCGAGCTCGCGGGCGAGCTGGCCGCGATCCGCGCCGTGGTGACGGTGGGAGTGGCCCCCGCTCCCCCGGCGCCGGCGGGCGGCGTGTCCGCCCCGGCGGACACGCCGCCGCGCCCGGCCGCCGGGTCGCGCCCGGTCGGGGAACCGCGCCCGGTCGAGGAGTCGGCCCGGACCCGGGTGGCGCTCGGACAGGCCGCGCTGCTGTCGGCGCTGGTGGCCGGGACCCCCGTACCCGAAGGCTTCGACCGCCGGCGCATCCGGGTGCAGGCCCGGGCGCTGGCCGCCAAGCGGGCCGACGTGGTGGCGAAGCTGGCTCCCGAGCTGCCCGTGATCCTGGGCGGCCCGGACCCGTACCGCGAAGCCTTCCTCTCCTACGCCAAGGGCCGCCCGATGACCTCCGGGTACCGCCGGGACGCGCTGGACTTCGCCGAGGACCTGCTGATCCGGGACCTGCCGGCCGATCCGGCCGCCCGGCGCCGGCTCACCACCTGGTGGCGGGACCGGGCCGGGGCCAAACCGCCCCGCCGGATCGTGCGCTGGGCCCGGACGCTGTCGGGGAGAGCGGCATGAACCTCCTCGCCGTGGCGATCTGGATCGCCGTCATCACCTCCTCCGTCCTGCTGATGACCGGGATCGGCCGATCCCGGTCCGCGCCCGCGGGACCCGCACCCGCCCTGCACGACCTGTCCGAGACCGCCTTCGTGGTGGGCGGCCCCGGCACCGTCGTCGACGCCGCGCTCGTCTCGATGCTCGGGGACGGCCGGCTGGTCGTCGGCGGTCCGGGCATCGTCCAGGTCCGCCCCGGGGCGCGGGCCACCGACCCCGCCGAGCGGGCCGTCCTCCAGGCCCACCAGGGGGCGGCCTCGGGCTGGCTCTACCAGGTGCGCTACGCCGCCATGTGCGACCCGGCCGTCCAGGAGATCGGGGACGCGCTGGCCGCCCGCGGGCTGATCGCCCCGCCCGGATCCGGTCCGCGGACCCGGCGTCGCTGGGCGCTCGTCCAGGCAGCCGTGTGCGCGCTGTTGTTCCCCGTGTCGATGGTGCTGACCTTCGTGGGGCTCGCCCTCGACTCCGGCTCCGGGGTGCCGTTCATCCTCAAGGTGCTGTTCGCCCTGGTGGGCGGCATCGTCGTGGGCCTGGTGTGCGCGGCCCGGGCCAAGAGCCGGGTGACCCGGGCGGGGGCGCGGGCGCTGCGCGCGGTCCGCTCCGCCCACCTGAACGACCGGACCCCGCACGTGCAGACCGCGCTGTTCGGGCTGCGGGACCCCTATCTGCGCCAGCAGTTGGTGCCCGCCGTGCGCGGCACCCGGCTGGCCGCGGCGCAGTCGCGCACCCGCCCCCACACCCACACCACGGACAGCTCCTCGCACTGGTCCTCGGCCGAGGTGCTGCCGATCGTCTGGTGCGCCGGGAGCGACGGCGGCGGCAGCGGCTCAAGCTGCGGCGGCGGTTCGGGATGCGGCTCCTCCGGGGGGGGCTGCGGCTCCTCCGGCGGCGGCTCCGGCTGCTCCGGTGGCGGCTCCAGCTGTTCGAGCAGCAGCGGCTCCAGTTGCGGCAGTTCGTCGAGCTGCGGCAGCTCGTCCAGCTCCAGCTGCGGCAGCAGCAGCTCCTGACCGCCGGGGGTACGGCAACCGGGGGCGAAATCCGCGGCAACGGGACCATCGGCGCCGACACCGGCCGGTGATCCTTTACAACGCCGCCGTCCGACCCTCTCATCGGTTCATCGGATGAGAGGAAGGGGCCGCCATGCGGACGGGACTCGCGGGCTGCGCGGCCGCCCTGGCGGCGCTCTCCCTCCTCCTCTGCGTCCCGGCCCACGCCGCGCGGCCGGCCGCGCCGGGCCCCCTCGGCGGGACGGCGGCCGAGTCCGCCGGCGCCGCCCTCGCCGCCCGCCGTGCGGCGGCCCGGGCCACGGCCGGAGGCAGCGGCGGACTCGACTTCCGCCGCTGCCCCGACGCCGAGGAACTCCCCGGCCCGGTCCGGTGCGCCACCCTGCGCGTCCCGCTCGACTACGCCCGGCCCGACGGCCCGCAGATCTCCCTCACCGTCAGCCGGGTCGCCGCCACCGGGGCCGGCGGCGCCGTCCGCCAGGGCGCGCTCGTCCACAACCCCGGGGGCCCCGGAGCCTCCGGCATGTACTTCCCGCTCCTCGCCGACCTCCCCGGCTGGGAGCGGATCGCCGCCGCCTACGACCTGGTCGGCTACGCCCCGCGCGGCGTCGGCCGTTCCGCCCCGCTGTCCTGCCAGGACCCCGCCGCCCGGGCCAAGGGCCCCGTCCAGGACCCGGCCGACCCGGCCGACCCCTCCCCGGCGTACAAGAGGCAGCGCCTCGCGGCCGCCCGGGCCTACGCCCGCGGCTGCGCGCGCCGGGCAGGCGCGGCCCTGCCGTACTACACGACGCTCAACAACGCCCGCGATCTGGACGTCCTGCGGGCCGCGCTCGGCGAGCGGAAGCTGAGCTTCGTGGGCGCCTCGTACGGCACCTACCTCGGTGCCGTGTACGCCACGCTGCACCCGGGCCGCGTCCGCCGGATGGTCCTGGACTCGGCGGTCGACCCCGACCCGCGCCGTGTCTGGTACCGCAACAACCTCGACCAGTCACCGGGCTTCGAGCGCCGCTGGTACGACTTCCGCGCCTGGGCGGCCCGGCACCACGGCACGTACGGACTCGGGGCCACCCCGGCGGCCGTGCAGGCGAGCTACGCACGCGTCCGGGACGCGGTGGCCCGTACTCCGGCGGGCGGGGTCGTCGGCACCGGCGAACTCCGGGCCGCCTACCTCCAGGCCGCGTACTACGACGACGTGTGGCCGGACCGGGCGGCGGCCCTCACGGCCTTCCTGCGCGGGGATCCGGCGCGGCTGACCGCCCAGGCCGCACCCGACCCGCAAGCGGCGGCCGAGGCGGAGAACGCGACGGCGGTGTACACGGCGGTGCTGTGCAACGACGCCTCCTGGCCCGCGGACTGGGAGACCTGGGACCGCGACACCACGGAGCTGGCGCGCAGGGCCCCTTTCGAGGCCTGGGCCAATGCCTTCCTGAACCTCCCGTGCGCCTCCTGGCCGGTGCGCGAGCGGCAGCGGCCGGTGGCGGTCGGGGCCCAGCCGGAGCGGCTGCCTCGGACCCTGGTGGTCGCGGCGGAGCGGGACGGGGCGACGCCGTACCCGGGCGCGCTGGAACTGCAGCGGCGGCTCGGCGCCGGGGCTTCGCTGGTGACGGAGAAGGGAGCCGGCTCCCACGGAGTGGTCGGCGGACGCAATGGCTGCGTCGACCGTCACGTGGAGCGGTACCTGCTGACGGGCGCCACCCCGGGGTGGCGTGTCACATGTGCGCCGCATCCGGAGCCCGCACCGGTGTCGCTGGACGACCGGGCAGCGAGCGCCCACAGGGCACTGCTGCCGCCAGTCGTCTGAACTTCCGGGCGGGATCTCCGGCTGCGTCGTTTCGGGGGCAGGGGCCGTCTTTCGGACCAGCCTCCCGATCCACCGGAGGAACTCACCTGACGGTGTGGTCGTCCTCCGGTCCTTCCCCCCAGGGGAGGTATCAGGCGAGCCCGGCCACCAGATCGGCGACGGACTTGCGGCGCCCGGTGTAGAAGGGCACCTCTTCACGGACGTGCATACGGGCCTCGGAGGCGCGCAGGTGACGCATGAGGTCGACGATGCGGTACAGCTCGTCCGCCTCGAAGGCCAGCAGCCACTCGTAGTCGCCCAGCGAGAAGGAGGCGACGGTGTTGGCGCGCACGTCCGGGTAGCCGCGGGCCATCTTGCCGTGGTCGGCGAGCATGCGGCGGCGGTCCTCGTCGGGCAGCAGGTACCAGTCGTAACTGCGCACGAAGGGGTACACGCTGACGTACTCGCGCGCGACCTCGTCGGCCAGGAAGGCCGGGATGTGCGACTTGTTGAACTCGGCCGGGCGGTGCAGGGCCATGTTCGACCACACCGGCTCCAGCGCGCGGCCCAGCTTGGTGCGGCGGAACAGGTTGTAGGCGGTCTGCAGCTCGTCCGCCGTCTCGGCATGCCACCAGATCATGACGTCGGCGTCGGCGCGCAGGCCGGAGACGTCGTAGCTGCCGCGGACGGTGATGTCCTTGGCGCCCAGCTGGTCGAAGAGCTCCTGGACCTCGTCGGCGTAGCCGGTGCGGTCCTCGGGAAGAACGTCCTTCAGCTTGAAGACGGACCACAGGGTGTAGCGGATGACCTCGTTGAGGTCCTTCGCCTTCTTCCCCGCGTTGGGAATCTTCTCTGGTGCAGTCATGTGCCTATTGTCCCGTGCGCTGATCAGTGGTCGGTGCCAGGGGTGCCGTACGCGCACCGAGCGCGGCGATCACCGCGTCCGCGGCCTTGCCGGCGCTCGCGATGCAGGCCGGGATGCCCACTCCGTCGTAGACCGCGCCGCACACCGCGAGGCCCGGCAGGGCTGCGACGGCGGTGCGGATCCGGGCGACCCGGTCGAGGTGGCCGACCGGGTACTGGGGCAGTCCGCCGTCCCACCGGGTGACGGTGGAGGCGACCGGCCGGGCCGCGAGGCCCACGGCCTCGCCGAGGTCGGCGAGGGAGACGTCGACGAGCTCTCCGTCCTCGCGCTGCAGGTCGCTCTCGTCGGCGTACCGGCCGACCGAGGTGCGCAGCAGGAAGAGGTCGGGATCCGTCCCGGCCCAGGCCCACTTGTTGCTGGAGAAGGTGGAGGCCTTGATGGTCCGGCCGTCGACGGGCGGTACGAGGAATCCGCTGGCGGCGCCGCCGGAGACGGCCGCCGGCAGCTCGGAGCGGCGGAAGGCCATCGTGATCAGGGCCATCGACGCGTACTCGACCCCGCGCAGCTCGGCCGCGGCGGCCGGGGCGAGCCCGTCCAGCAGCCGTGCGGCGGCCCCGGCCGGGGTGGCCAGGACCACGGCGTCGGCCTCGATGACCTCGGCGCCGGCCACCACCCGCCAGCCCCCGGCCGTACGGACGACCTCGCGGACGGGGGTGTCGGTGACGAGCCGGGCCCCCGCGGCGCGGCAGGCCTCGGCCACGGCGACCGGGAGCCGTCCGATGCCGCCGTCGATGCCGGCGAAGACCGGACCGGCGGGCTGGGGCGCGGACTCCGCCCGGCGCTGCAGTGCGCGTACGCCGTCGCCCAGGAGGGCGTGCGTGCGGGCGGCCTCGAAGAGCTGGGGGACGGCGGCCCGCATGGAGATGCGGTAGGCGTCGCCCGCGTAGACCCCGCCGAGCAGCGGTTCCACCAGCCGGTCGACGACCTCGCGGCCGAGGCGGGCCGCGACGTACGCGCCGACGGCGACGTCGTCGCCGATCTCGGTGGGCGGCAGCGTCCGCTCGGCCTCGATGCGGGCCAGTCCCTCGGCGGAGAGCACCCCGGAGGCGGCGAGCGGTCCCAGGTCGCCGGGGACGCCCATGACGTGGCCGCGCGGCATCGGCCGCAGCGCGCCGCGGGTCCACAGGTGGGCGGTGGCGGTGGCGGGCGCCTGCACGGACTCGCCGAGGCCCACGGCCTCGGCCAGGGCCACGGCTTCGGGGCGGCGGGCGAGCATGGATTCGGCGCCGAGGTCGACGCGGGCCCCGGCGAGCTCACCGGCGTACAGCTTGCCGCCGAGCCGCGGCCCGGCCTCCAGCAGGGTGACGCGGACGCCCTCGGCGAGCAGCCGGTGGGCTGCCGCGAGGCCCGCGATACCGCCGCCGATGACGACGGCGTGGCCCGGGGAGCCGGCGGACCGGGGGGAGCCGCCCGGCCGATCCGTACGCATGTCCGCTTCGTGCATGGACACATCGTCTCAGACCGATCTCCGAGGCCGGACCGTGACCGCATCGGGATCACCCCGGGACCATGGATTCGAAACCCGCGACGGGACTCTGGACGTCGAACCGGCAACACCAGCCGATCCTCGGGGGTTTACAGCGATGCGCAGTTTCGACAGACACCGTTCCGCGGCGGCCCTGGCCGCCCTCGCGCTGGCCGGGGCGCTCGCGCTCACCGGCTGCGGCGCGAGCGGCCAGGGCTCCGCGAGCGACAAGGCGGCGGTGGCGCCCGCCGCCGACGGCAAGGCCCCGGAGGGCGCCGCGGCGGCCCCGGCGCCGGCCGGGTCCGCGGGCGCCGCGGGCTCCGCCGCCGGCAAGAACGCCGCGCCGCCGGCCGTGGTCCGCCCGAACGTCATCCGGACGGCGACGCTCGGCATCGAGACGGCGGACGTCCAGAAGACGCTCGCCTCGGCCCGCACGGCCGCGGACGAGGCGGGCGGCTACGTCGGCAACGAGTCCACCAAGCGCGGCGAGGACGGCCGGATGACCTCGACGCTGACCCTGCGGGTGCCGGGCGAGCGCTACGACGCCGTGCTCGGCGCCATGGAGGGCAGCGGGAAGCTCCTGCACCGCAAGGTCGACGCGCAGGACGTCACGGAGAAGGTCGCCGACATCGGCAGCCGCGTCTCCTCGCAGCAGGCCAGCGTGGCGCGGGTGCGGGAGATGATGGGCAAGGCCTCGGCGCTGAGCGAGGTGGTGATGCTGGAGAGCGAGCTGTCGCGCCGCCAGTCGGACCTGGAGTCGCTGCTGGCGCAGCAGACGGCGCTGAAGGACCAGACCTCGCTGGGCACGATCACGCTGGAGGTCTCGGAGCCGGCCGCGAAGCCGGAGGCCGAGAAGAAGGAGAAGAAGAAGGAGCCCACCTTCCTGGGGGCCCTGGGCGGTGGCTGGGACGTCTTCACCAAGGTCGTGCGCTACCTGACGGTGGCGGTGGGCGCGGTGCTGCCGTTCGCGCTGACGGCCGTGGTGGGGCTGCTGCTGTTCCGGCTGTACCGGCGGTGGCGTCCGGCGGCGCCGAAGCCGGCCCCGGTGCCGTGGCGGGCGACGGTACCGGCGGCCCGGCCGGCTCCGGACACCGAGGCCGGCGTACAGGACTGAACGCGCGTTCGGCCGTAGCGTGTTCACCATCCGACGGTGGTGAAGGGGCGGTACGGACGATGGCGACGGAACGACTGGTGGTGGTGGGCGGTGACGCGGCGGGGATGTCCGCCGCGTCACAGGCCCGCAGGCTGAAGGGCCCGGCGGAACTGGAGATCGTGGCCTTCGAGCGCGGGCACTTCACCTCCTACTCGGCGTGCGGGATCCCGTACTGGGTCGGCGGTCAGGTCGCCGAGCGCGACGACCTGATCGCCCGTACCCCCGAGGAGCACCGGGCCCGGGACATCGATCTGCGCACGCGCACGGAGGTCGTGGAGCTCGACCTCGCCGGGTCCCGGGTCCGCGCCCGCGATCTGGACAGCGGATCCGAATCCTGGACGGGCTACGACAAGCTGGTCCTGGCGACGGGCGCCCGCCCCGTCCGCCCCCGGCTCCCCGGCATCGGCGCGCACGGGGTCCACGGCATCCAGAGCCTGGACGACGGCCAGCGCCTGATGGACACCCTGCGGCGCACCGAGGGCCGCCGGGCCGTCGTGGTCGGCGCCGGCTACATCGGTGTGGAGATGGCGGAGGCCCTGGTGGCGCGGGGGTACGAGGTCACCGTCCTGCACCGGGGCGAGCAGCCGATGGCCACGCTGGACCCGGACATGGGCGGCCTGGTGCACAGCGCGATGAACCGGATGGGGATCCGTACGGTCTCCCGCGCCGAGGTGACGAAGATCCTCACCGACGAGGAGGGCCGGGCCCGGGCGGTGGCCACGTCGGCGGGCGAGGAGTACGAGGCGGACGTGGTCGTGCTCGGCATCGGCGTGGAGCCCCGCACCGCGCTCGCCCGCGCGGCCGGCCTCCCGCTCGGCCCCTCGGGCGGCATCCTCACCGACCTCTCGATGCGGGTCCGGGGCCACGAGAACATCTGGTCGGGCGGCGACTGCGTGGAGGTCCTGGACCTGGTCGCGGGCCGCACGCGGCACATCCCGCTGGGCACGCACGCCAACAAGCACGGCCAGGTCATCGGCTCGGGCGTGGGCGGCGGCTACGCGACCTTCCCCGGGGTGGTCGGGACGGCGGTCAGCAAGGTCTGCGACCTGGAGATCGCCCGTACGGGGCTGCGCGAGCGGGACGCGCTGGAGGCGGGCCTGCGGTTCGTGACGGCCACCATCACCTCCACCAACACCGCGGGCTACTACCCGGGCGCGGCGGAGATGACGGTGAAGATGCTGGCGGAGCGCCGTACGGGCCGCCTCCTCGGGGTCCAGATCGTCGGCGGCGCGGGCGCGGCGAAGCGGGTGGACATCGCGGCGGTCGCCCTCACGGCGGGCATGACGGTGGACCGGATGGTGTCCCTGGACCTGGGCTACGCCCCGCCCTTCTCCCCGGTCTGGGACCCGATCCTGGTGGCGGCCCGCAAGGCGGTCTCGGCGGTGCACTCGGCGGGGGTCTGAAACGACCTGGTGCTGTGGCCGGAAAGGTTTGCCGGGACACCGCACCAGGCCCGGTGGTCAGGTGCCCGGCGCCATGTCCACGAAGCGCGCGTAGTGCCCCTGGAAGGCAAGGGTGATCGTGGCGGTCGGCCCGTAGCGGTGCTTCGCCACGACGAGGTCCGCCTCGCCGGCCCGCGGCGACAGCTTCTCGTACGCATCCTCCCTGTGCAGCAGGATGACGACGTCAGCGTTCTCCACCAGCCCGCTCTCCAGATCGCCGAGGCCCAACGGGTGGTCCGACCGCCGCACGGGGCTGTCGGGCACCTGGGCCACCAGCACCATCGGAACCCGGATCTCCTTCGCCGTCACGGCCAGTTCCCGCACGATCGCGCCCAGGTCGTCCGGGCCCCTTCCGTCAGGCGCCGCATCCGGCCGGATCCACTGCACGGGATCCACCACGACCAGTCCGAGTCCGCTGCCCCGCTGAAGGCTCCGGCACAATCTCCGAACGCCCGCCACGGTCGTATCTGCCTGGTCGTGGACGGTCAATGGGGCTCCCGCGACGTCCGGCATCCGTCGGGCCAGGCGGGTCCAGTCCTCCGAGGTCATGGTCCCCCCACGAATGCGGTGGAGGGGCACGCGTGCTTCCGCCGAGAACACCCGCAGCAGCGTCTCCTCTTCGTCCCCGTCCGGGCAGATGTAGAGGCTGGCCACGCCCTGTGCCACGGCGGCACTGCGGACGAGGTTGAGGGCAAGGGTGGACTTCCCCATCGCCGGAGCACCCGCGACCACCACGACATGGCCCGGCAGCAGGCCTCCCAGGAGGGAATCCAGATCGCCGAAGCCGGTGAGCACACCGGCCTGACCGCCGACCCCGACCAGTTCCGCTCGATCGAGAGCACGTTCCAGCGGACCGGCCGCCCATTCCAATGCGTTCCGATCCCGGTCGCGGAACACGCTGTGGAACGCGGCTTCGGCGGCCTCCAGGCGGGCCCCGGCTTGCTCGGGGTCCCCCGCGAGCGCCTCCGTCCCCAAGTCGGCCGCGGTGCGTCCCGCCACCACCAGCCGGCGCAACTGCGCCCTGGCCTGCACGACCTCCATCGCGTCCGCAGCTTGCTCCGGGCCGCTTCGGGACGCCAGGGCGCCCAGTTCGGCGACGAGGGCCTCGGCCGCCGGCACGGCCGGGCCGTCCGGCCCTCCGGCCAGGGCCGATGCCGCCCGGCCCGGGGTGATCGCAGTACCACTTCCGTAGAGGCCGAGGAGGGAGGTGTACAGCGTTCGGTGGGCGGGTGCGGAGAAGTCGTCGGCCACGAGGGCCTCCACGGCGTCGGCCACTGCGTCGTTCGACGCGAGCATGGCGCCGAGCACAAGGCGCTCGGCCTCGACCGCGCCGGGATCGGGGGCCGTTGGCACGGCGCTGACGTCGTGTCGGGGGCGGGGTACGGATCGGCTGCCGGAAACCGCACCGGCGGACGGGGCCTGCGCAGCCGGGCCGACGGCACGACACAGGTCGGCGAGCCGCTGCACCGTCTGCTCGATGGCATCGTCACCCCCCGCGCCTGCGGCCGCCTCCTCCGCGAGCCAGGCGGCCAAAGCCCGGACCTGGCGTGGCGACGGGATGGCGGAGCCACTCAGGATCCGGCCGATCGCGTGGTGGGTCAGCGTGGTGGGCAGCCGGTCGTCGGCGGTGACTCCGTGGGCGATAGCCCGCAGCCCAGGGCGGCCGGCGGCCGCGTAGACCTCGTGGAGGGCGACGAGGAAGTCGCGATGTGGCCCGCGCGGCACCGACGTCTCGTCCGGCACCGCGATCCCGCGCTTGCCCCGGGCAGCCGCCATCCGTCCCCCCATGTGTCGCAAAGTGTCCCGCGTCGCACGCTTCTCCCGCTGTCATAGCAGGTCAGCGAGGTCAGGACAGCCGAATGCGTCGGGTTCCGCCCAGAAGTGATCACCTGCCATGAGGGTCCCGGCAGGCTGGTGTGACCGAACCGGAAGGACGCACATGAGGACCACGGAGAACACTGGCTCCACCCCGTACCCGGACCCGGCATCGGCGTCGAAGGCGCGCCGCAGGACGTCCGTCCTGCGGCGGACGATGGTCCTCGGCTTCGCCCGCGGTGCCTCGACCGCGTTCGGCAGCGCGGCCGTGGCGGCCGCACTGTGGTGGCTGCGCACCCGGTGAACGGGTGCGCAGACCGTGGGTCAGCGGGCCGTCCTGGTGTGGACGTAGTCCACCAGGCGGGTCAGCGCGTCCGGGTCGGTCGTCGGGAGGACGCCGTGGCCCAGGTTGAAGACGTGGCCCTCCAGGCCGGCGGCGGCCGCGAGGACCTCGTCCGTCTTGGCCTCGACCGCCTCCGTGGTGGAGAAGAGCACGGCCGGGTCCAGGTTGCCCTGGAGCGCCTTGCCGGGGCCGACGCGGCGGACGGCCTCGTCCAGCGGGACCCGGTAGTCGACGCCCATGACGTCCGCGCCGGCCTCGCCCATCAGGCCGAGGAGCTCACCCGTGCCCACGCCGAAGTGGATCCGCGGGACCCCGTAGGAGGCGACGGACTCCAGGACCTTCGCGGACGCGGGCATCACCGAGCGGCGGTAGTCCGCCGGGGCGAGGGCGCCGACCCAGGAGTCGAAGAGCTGGACGGCGGAGGCGCCGGCCTCGATCTGGACCTTCAGGAAGGCGGAGGTGATCTCCGCGAGGCGGTCCAGGAGGTCGGCCCACAGCTGGGGGTCCCCGTACATGAGGGCCTTGGTGTGCTCGTGGTTCTTGGAGGGACCGCCCTCGACCAGGTAGCTCGCGAGGGTGAAAGGCGCGCCCGCGAATCCGATCAACGGCGTGGAACCCAGTTCACCCGTGAGCATGCCGATCGCCTCGGTGACGTACGAGACGTCCTCCGGAGTGAGATCGCGCAGCTGTGCGAGGTCCTCGCGGCGGCGGATCGGCTGGGCGACGACCGGGCCGATGCCCGGCTTGATGTCCAGGTCGACGCCGATGGCCTTCAGCGGGACCACGATGTCGGAGAAGAAGATCGCCGCGTCCACCTTGTGGCGGCGCACCGGCTGCAGCGTGATCTCGGTGACCAGGTCGGGCCGCATGCAGGACTCCAGCATCTGCGTGCCCTCGCGCAGCTTGCGGTACTCCGGCAGTGAGCGCCCCGCCTGCCGCATGAACCACACCGGGGTGTGCGGCACCGGCTCCCGCCGGCACGCCTTCAGGAAGGCGGAATCGTACGTCTGGCTCGGCTGGCCCGTGGGGCGGGTGTTGGCGCTCACGACCCAAATCTTCGCACGTATGAAGAAGTGTCCGACCCGGCGAGGGTGTCCCTGCGCCGTACGGGCGCTCGTTCCGCCTAGTCTTCCCCGCATGGCTGCGGCTCAGGGACGATTTTCAGATGGCGCCGAGGGTATGGACAGCGCGAAGGAGAGCTCCGTCCCGCTCCCGTTCCGGCGGGCGGTCGACGGCTTGAAGAAGGCCCGGCTGCGTCCGGGGATCGAGATCGACCCCACGAAGCCGCCCCAGAGACTGGCGCCGCACGCCTACGCACTGGAGGCCGCGGTGGTGGACGGCGAGGACGACCTGGCCGACGGCCGGCTGATCCTGCTCCACGATCCGTCCGGGCACGACGCCTGGCAGGGGACCTTCCGGCTGGTGACGCTGGTGCGCGCGGAGCTGGAGCCGGAGATGGCGGCGGACCCGCTGCTGCCCGAGGTGTGCTGGTCCTGGCTGACGGGGGCACTGGAGGCGCGCGGGCTGGCGTACGGGGAGGCGAGCGGCACCGTGACCATGGCGGGCTCGCACTACTTCGGCGGGCTCGCGGAGCGGCGCCCGGCCACGCAGATCGAGATCAGAGCCTCGTGGACGCCGCGCGAGGGCGTGGGCGGGGTGCCGGACACCTCGGCGCACCTGTCGGCGTGGTGCGAACTGCTGTGCCAGATCGCGGGGCTGCCGCCGGTGGGTCCGACGGACACGGCGACGGGTGTGGTCTCCCTGCCACAGCGTCGTGGTCCGCACCACCCGTAGCCGGCCACCAGCCACAGGGCCGGACGGCCGCCGGAACCGGCGTGCGACACAGAACGGCTGATCGAAGAACTGGGCGGACGGTCGAAACGCGGCGTCCCTTGCGGGCTTCTGATCAACCGATGATCGATCGCGCGTCCGAATTGCCCGAATTGTTACTCACCAAATCGTGATCATTCCCTAAAGCCGGGCGGGTGACGTGCCGAAGGAGTGGGTGACCATCCGCACGGTTCGCACCGGCTTCCTTCCCCGAGCCGGCCGTCCCGCCACTCCCCCAGGAGGCCTAGGTGTCCGTTCTTCTCGAGCAGCCCGCAAGCCTGGTCGCCTACCGCCCGAACAAGCCGACGGCCATGGTCGTCGTGGCCGACCCGCGCGTCCGCTCCACCGTGACCCGCCATCTGTGGGCCCTCGGAGTACGTGACGTGATCGAGGCGTCGTCCATCGCGGAGGCCCGCCCCCGCGTCGGCAGCCCGCGCGACATCTGCGTGGCCGACGTACACCTGCCCGACGGTTCCGGTCTCACCCTGCTCTCCGAGACCCGCGCCGCCGGCTGGCCCAACGGCCTGGCCCTGTCCGCCGCCGACGACATCGGCGCCGTGCGCAACGCCCTCGCGGGCGGCGTCAAGGGCTACGTCGTCACCGGTACGCGGACCAACATCGGGCTCCCCACCCGGCCCGGCGCCGCTCCCATCGGCGCTGCCGCCGCCCGTATGCACCGCCGCCCCCCGGGCGCCCCGAGCCACCCGGGCGGCTACCGAGAGCTCTCCGGCCGCGAGGTCGAGGTCCTGCGCCTCGTCGCGGAGGGCCAGTCCAACAAGGCCATCGGCGTCTCGATGGGCCTGTCCGCCCTGACCGTCAAGTCCCACCTCGCCCGGATCGCCCGCAAGCTGGGCACCGGTGACCGCGCCGGAATGGTCGCCGTGGCGCTGCGCACCGGGATCATCCACTGACCGCGGGCCTGAGCCCCCGGATATCCGCCTCGGGAGCCGCTGCCGGGGTACCTGCCGGGAGACCCCCGGAATACCCCGGGAAAACTCCCCGCATACCGCCCGCGCCCGTCGACGGAACGTTCCGGCGACGGGCGCGTCGTATACACGGATACCCTTGACCGGTGACCGACGCCCAAGATCCCGCAGCAGACCTGCGCACCACCACCGGGGGCGGCCCCTCGGACGACGTCGTTGTTCCGCCCGGTGGGCTGCCGACTCCCTTGCTGGAGCCCCGCGAGGGGATTCCTCCGGTGGTCGCCGACGCGGACGCCCTCGCCGAAGTGGTCGCGGCCTTCGCCGCGGGCACCGGCCCCGTGGCCGTCGACGCCGAACGGGCCTCCGGATACCGCTACGGCCAGCGCGCCTACCTGGTGCAGCTGCGCCGTGAGGGTGCCGGGTCCGCGCTGATCGACCCGGTGGGCTGCCCCGACCTGTCCGCACTGGGCGAAGCCCTGTCCGGCACCGAATGGATCCTGCACGCCGCCACCCAGGACCTGCCGTGCCTGCGCGAAATAGGCATGGTGCCCACCTCCCTGTTCGACACCGAGCTCGCCGGCCGCCTCGCCGGCTTCCCCCGGGTCGGACTCGGCGCGATGGTCGAGAGCGTGCTCGGCTACGCGCTGGAGAAGGGCCACTCCGCCGTCGACTGGTCCACCCGCCCGCTCCCCGAGCCGTGGCTGCGCTACGCCGCCCTGGACGTGGAGCTGCTGGTGGACCTGCGGGACGCGCTGGAGAAGGAGCTGGACCGGCAGGGCAAGCTCGAATGGGCCCACCAGGAATTCGACGCCATCGCCTCCGCCCCGCCCGCCCCGCCGCGCAAGGACCCCTGGCGCCGGACGTCCGGCATGCACAAGGTGCGCCGGCGCCGGCAGATGGCGGTCGTACGGGAGCTGTGGGAGTCCCGGGACCGGATCGCGCAGCGGCGAGACGTGTCTCCGGGCAAGGTGCTGGGCGACGCCGCGATCGTCGAGGCCGCTCTCGCCCTTCCGGCCAACGTGCACACCCTGTCCGCCCTGCCCGGCTACGGGCAGCGGATGGGCCGGCGCCAGCTGGACCAGTGGATGGCGGCCGTGGACCGGGCGAAGGCGCTGCCCGAGAACGAGCTGCCGCAGCCCGGGGCCACCCCGGCGGGTCCCCCGCCGCCGCGCTCCTGGGTGGACAAGGACCCGGCTGCGGCCGCCCGGCTCTCGGCGGCCCGTACCGCCGTCTCGGCGCTGGCGGAGGCGCTGAACCTGCCCCAGGAGAACCTGATCACCCCGGACACGGTCCGCCGTCTGTGCTGGGAGCCGCCGCAGCGGCTGCACGCGGACGCGGTCGCGGAGGCCCTGGCGGGCTACGGTGCCCGGCCCTGGCAGATCGAACTGGTGACCCCGGTGCTGGTCACGGCCCTGGCCGCGACCGCCTGACCCGGCGGACCGCGATCCGGTCCCACCCGTAGGAGCCCCCGGCCCGGTGCCGGGGGCGTCGTGCGGGTGGCGCCGGCCGATGCGGCGGAGCGGGCGGCGTGCACGCGGCAGGCGGCTCCCTGGCTGCTGGGCGCGGCCGGGGTCCTGGCCGCGGCCTGATCGGCAAGACCCCCTAGAGGGTGTCGGCGTAGGCGCCGTCCTCGTCCACGTAGAAGCTGCCCTTCTCCAGGTCGTCGACCTTCTTGTGCTTCAGCCACTGCTTGGACAGCCGGTGCAGGACCGTGGACTGGCGCTCCCAGACCAGGGAGTGGCCGGCACAGGACACCCGGAACATCAGCTTGCGGACGCCGGGGACCGCGTCGTAGAAGGCGGGGACCGAGAACGTGGGCGAGTTAGCCGTCGCGTCGTGCTCGCCGTAGACGATCATCACCGGCACCTTGTCGCCGAGCACGCCGCCGATCGGGACGGTGTCCTGGTTCCAGCCCCACCAGTAGGAGTTGCGGAACCGCAGCACGCCCTCGGGTGCTCCGGCCGTCGGGCCGCCCCAGGTCTTGCCGACGGGGTCGACGTCCATGAGCTCCTTCCACACCGCGTCGACCATGCCCGCCGCCCGCTGTTTCGGGGAGCGCACCTCCTTGTCCCAGGCGCTTTCCAGGCCCGTCCTGCTGGACAGGTTCATGGGGAAGCCGAACAGGGAGGCCGGGGTGGACACCGGGAACGACGCCACCGGTGCGCCGAAGCTCTTCGGCGGCGCGCTGGCCCGGCCGGCGGGCGGGTAGATCGGCGCCAGGAGGAGCAGGCTCTCGACCTTCCCCGGGTTCTGGATCGCGTACGGCCCGAAGACGAAGGCGGCGGCGGACTGCCCGACGAGGGCGACCTTGGTGACGCCCTTCGTGGCCTTGATGTACTCGACGACCGCGTCGACCTCGCCCCACTCGCTCGCGGAGTTGCCGAGCTCGTGCGGGTAGGGCGGGGTGCAGGTGTACGTCAGCGGGTTCGGGTTCAGGATCTCCTGGTGCTGCGGGTTGGCGTTGCAGGGCTTGTCCATCTCCGGACGCGGCGACAGGCCGGAGCCCGTGAGCTCCATGAGGAACACGTCGAATCCGGCCTTGGCCAGGTGCTGCGCCCAGCTGTACTTGCCGTTGTCGTGCTGGAGGTCGAAGGCCACGACCGAGGGAACGCTCCGGCCGTGCAGCATCAGGACGACCTTGCGCTGTGCGTTGGGGCCCGGCGGGGTGCCGTCGTACTCCCGCACGTACAGCCGGACGGTCTGTCCCGCGTTGGCGGGCACCGCAGAGACGTGCTCGACCTGGTGCTTGATGGGTGGGGTGGTGGCCATTGCTCGCATCCTCCGTCGACCGGGCCGGAGGGGACGCTCCGGCCCGGTCAGGATCGGGACTGCCCGGGGGCGGCGCCACGATCGCGGCCGGGGGCCGGGTGCACGTGACCTGAACGGGTTGGCCGGACGGGTCCGATCGGTCGGGGCCGAGGGCCGCGGCGCCGCGGCCCGAGTGTGACCTTCGCCGCTCCTCCGGGAGGGGGTGTGCACATTGGTTACCCGCAAGTAGCATGGTCGGGTGAGCGGGCGCTCAGCGACGTACGCCGAACGCCCCCGCGCGCAGCAGTGCACACCCGCACCTGGAGGAGAGCCAACGTGCCTCGTACCGTCAGGGACGTCGTCTTCGTCGACGGCGTCCGCACCCCGTTCGGCAAGGCGGGCCCGAAGGGCATCTACCACGAGACCCGCGCCGACGACCTCGTCGTGAAGGCGATCCGGGAGCTGCTGCGCCGCAACCCGGACCTGGACCCCAAGAAGATCGACGAGGTCGCCATCGCCGCGACCACGCAGATCGGTGACCAGGGCCTGACGCTGGGCCGTACCGCCGGCATTCTCGCGGGCCTTCCGCAGTCCGTCCCGGGCTACTCCATCGACCGCATGTGCGCCGGCGCGCTGACCGCCGTGACCGCCGTCGCGGGCGGTGTGGCCTTCGGTGCCTACGACGTCGCCCTCGCCGGCGGTGTCGAGCACATGGGCCGCCACCCCATGGGCGAGGGCGTCGACCCGAACCCGCGCTTCGTCTCCGAGAAGCTGGTCGACGAGTCCGCCCTGTTCATGGGCATGACCGCCGAGAACCTGCACGACCGGTACCCGACGATCACCAAGCTCCGCGCCGACGAGTACGCCGTGCGCTCGCAGGAGAAGGCCGCCAAGGCGTACGCCGACGGCAAGATCCAGCAGGACCTGGTCCCGATCTCGGTGCGCAACACCAACGAGGCGGCCGGTGAGACGGGCTGGGGCCTGGTCACCACCGACGAGCCGATGCGCCCGGGCACCACGCTGGAGAACCTGGCCGGCCTGAAGACCCCGTTCCGTACGCACGGCCGGGTCACCGCGGGCAACGCCGCCGGTCTCAACGACGGTGCCACCGCCGCGATCATCGCGTCCGAGGACTTCGCCCGGGAGAACAACCTCCCGGTCAAGATGCGCCTGGTCTCGTACTCGTTCGCGGGTGTCGAGCCCGAGGTCATGGGCTACGGCCCGATCCCGGCCACCGAGAAGGCCCTGGCCCAGGCCGGCCTGACCATCGAGGACATCGGTCTCTTCGAGGTCAACGAGGCCTTCGCGGTCCAGGTCCTCGCGTTCCTGGAGCACTACGGCATCGCCGACGACGACGCCCGCGTGAACCAGTACGGCGGCGCCATCGCCTTCGGTCACCCGCTCGCCTCCTCCGGCGTGCGCCTGATGACGCAGCTGGCCCGTCAGTTCGAGGAGCAGCCGCACGTCCGCTACGGCCTGACCACCATGTGCGTCGGCTTCGGCATGGGCGCCACGGTCATCTGGGAGAACCCGAACTTCAACGCCGAGGGAGACTCCAAGTGAGCACCACCGCTGAGCTCCTGAAGGGCGCGGCCGAGCTGTTCCCGGACGAGGTCGTCACGTCCGCGCACGTCCGCCACCTGGACCTGCCGTTCGGCGCCGGGCGCTTCGCGCTCATCACGCTGGACAACGGCTTCGACCACACCAAGCCGACCACCTTCGGCCCGCAGTCGCTCGCCAACCTGAACGCGGCGATCGACCAGGTCGAGCAGGAGGCCATTGCCGGCTCCATCGTCGGCGCGGGCATCACCGGCAAGCCGTTCATCTTCGCGGTCGGCGCCGACCTCAAGGGTGTCGAGCTGCTGAAGAAGCACGACGAGGCGCTCGCCATCGGCAAGGGCGGCCACGACGTCTTCAAGCGCCTCTCGGCGCTGGCGGTCCCGACCTTCGCGTACTACAACGGCGCGGCCATGGGCGGCGGCGTCGAGGTCGGTCTGCACTGCTCCTACCGCACCGTCTCGAAGGCCATCCCGGCCTTCTCGCTGCCCGAGGTCTTCCTCGGCCTGGTTCCCGGCTGGGGCGGCTGCGCCATCCTGCCGAACCTGATCGGCGCCGAGCGCGCGGTCTCGGTGATCATCGAGAACTCGCTCAACCAGAACAAGCAGCTGCGCGGCAAGCAGGTCTTCACCCTGGGCATCGCCGACGCGCTGTTCGAGGGCGCGGACTTCCTGGAGCAGTCGCTCCTGTGGACCGCGAACGTCCTGAACGGCACCACCGAGGTCGTCCGCGACGAGATCGACCGCGGCGAGGCCTGGGACGCGGCCGTCGCCAAGGGCCGCGCCATCGCGGACTCCAAGGTGCACGGCGCGGCTCCCGCCGCCTACCGCGCGCTGGACATCATCGCCGCGGCCAAGTCGGGCGACCTCCAGGCCGGCTTCGACGCCGAGGACACGGCGCTGGCCGACCTCATCATGGGCGGCGAGCTGCGCTCGGGCATCTACGCCTTCAACCTGGTGCAGAAGCGCGCCAAGCGCCCGGCCGGTGCCCCGGACAAGTCCCTGGCCCGTCCGGTCACCAAGGTCGGCGTCGTCGGCGCGGGCCTGATGGCCTCGCAGCTGGCGCTGCTCTTCCTGCGCCGCCTGGAGGTGCCGGTGGTCCTCACCGACATCGACCAGGAGCGCGTGGACAAGGGTGTGGGCTACGTCCACGCCGAGATCCAGAAGCTGCTCGGCAAGGGCCGCATCAACCAGGACAAGGCCAACCGCCTGACCGCCCTGGTGACCGGCGTCCTGGACAAGGCCGAGGGCTTCGCGGACGCGGACTTCATCATCGAGGCCGTGTTCGAGGAGATGTCCGTCAAGCAGAAGGTGTTCGCGGAGGTCGAGGCGGTCGCCCCGGCGCACGCGATCCTCGCCACCAACACCTCCTCGCTGTCGGTGTCGGAGATGGCCTCGAAGCTCCAGCACCCGGAGCGCGTGGTCGGCTTCCACTTCTTCAACCCGGTCGCGATCCTCCCGCTGCTGGAGATCGTCCGCGGTGAGCAGACCGACGACGCCTCGCTGGCCACGGCCTTCGGTGTCGCCAAGAAGCTGAAGAAGACCGCGGTCCTCACCAAGGACGCCCCGGCGTTCGTCGTGAACCGCATCCTGACCCGCTTCATGGGCGAGATCCAGAACGTCATCGACGAGGGCACCCCGGTCGTCACGGCGGAGAAGGCCATCGAGCCGCTCGGCCTGCCGATGTCCCCGCTGGTGCTCCTGGAGCTCGTGGGCCCGGCGATCGGTCTGCACGTCTCCGAGACCCTGAACCGCGCCTTCCCGGAGCGCTTCACCGTCTCGCCGAACCTGGCGGCCGTGGTCAAGGCCGGCAAGCGCGGCTTCTACGTCTACTCCGCCGAGAACGGCTTCAAGCCGGAGCTGGACCCCGAGGTCGCCGCGCTCCTGGTCCAGGGCGATGTCGTCCTGACCGAGGAGCAGGTCCGCGACCGTGTCCTGGACGCGGTGGCGCAGGAGATCGGCCTGATGCTGGAGGAGGGTGTCGTGGCCGAGGCCCAGGACATCGACCTCTGCCTGATCACGGGCGCCGGCTGGCCCTTCCACCTGGGCGGCGTGACGCCGTACCTGGACCGTGAAGGCGTCTCGGAGCGCGTGAACGGCAAGAAGTTCCTCGCCCCCGGCCTCGCGAGCATCCCGGCCTAGTCCGGGTCTCTGCAGGCTGTTCGACGGCTCGGCCCGCCCCTTCCGGGGGGCGGGCCACCGCCGTTCGAATACCTGTCTAAGATTCACCCCCATGACGGAAAAGCACGGGCGGCCCAGGCGCCGCCGCCGCATTCTGCGGATCACCCTGCTGCTGGTCGCCGTGCTGATCCTGGGCACGGCCGGGGCCGGCTGGTGGACGTACAGCCACCTCAACTCCAACATCGACAGCGTCGACCTGGACCAGGCGATCGGCGACAACCGGCCCGCGAAGGTCGTCGCGAACGCCCAGAACATCCTGGTGCTCGGCTCCGACTCGCGCGCCGGGGCCAATGGCGATCTCGACCACGGCGATGTCAGCGGTGCCCGCTCGGACACCGCGATGCTGGTGCACATACCCGAGGGCCGGGCCAAGGCCACCGCGGTGAGCATCCCCCGCGACACCCTGATCACCCGGCCCGAGTGCAAGGACGGGAACGGCAAGACGCTGCCGTCCGCCAAGCGGGTCATGTTCAACTCCGTCTACTCGCTCGCCGGCCCGGCCTGTGTGGTCAACACCGTGGAGCAGCTGTCCGGCGTCCGCGTGGACCACTTCGTCGAGGTCGACTTCGCCGGCTTCAAGGGCCTGGTCGACGCGCTGGGCGGGGTCACCGTCACGCTGGACAAGCCGATGAGCGGCGCCAAGGGCGGCCTGAAGCTCGACGCGGGCACGCACCGGCTGGACGGCACCGACTCGCTGAAGTTCGTCCGTACCCGCTACGGCTACGGCGACGGCAGCGACCTCGGACGCATAGGCCTCCAGCAGCAGTTCATGCTGGCGATGCTGTCCGAGATCAAGAAGCAGGACGCCCTCGGCAACCCGGCGCGGCTCTACAAGCTCGCGGACGCCGGCACCAAGTCGCTGACCACCGACTCCGACCTCGGCTCGCTCACGGCGCTCGCCGACTTCGCGCAGAGCATGAAGGGCGTGAACCCGGAGACGATGGAGACGATCATGCTGCCGGTCGCCTACGACAAGGTGGACCCCAACCGCGTGATCGTGGCCGAGCCGCAGGCGACCCAGCTGTGGGACGCCATACGCAAGGACCAGCAGATCCCGGCCTCGGCGAAGAACTCCCCCGCCAAGGGCTGAACGAGGTCAGGCCGTCCGGGATCCGCCCTCACCCGGCGCGCCGCCCCCGGACCGCCCAGGCCCGGGCGCTGAGCGCGACGGATCCGCCCGGCCCGTACGGGACGGCCTCGCGGAGCGCGTCCCGTACCCGGTCCCGGCCGGCCGCGGGGAGCGCGGCGAGGTATCCGGGGGCCGGGCCCTGCCCCGTAAGGAACGGTTCCCACAGGTCCGCGAAGTCGGCGAACACCGTGGGGACCTCGATCGGGGCGACGGCCACCTCGCCGAGTCCCGCCCGCGTCCACAGCGCGCGCAGTGCTTCCGGACGGCACGAGGGGAAGCGCCGGCGCTCGTCCAGCGCGGCCGCGGTCGGGTCCGCCCGGGCGGCCGCGCCCCAGAAGAGCCGCAGGAGGTCCATGCCTTCCGCGTAGTCCCACACGTACGCCGCGACCAGGCCGCCCGGGCGGACCGAGCGGACCATCTCGGCGACGGCCGCGGCGGGCGGCGTGAGGAAGTTCAGGGTCAGGCCGCTGACCACCGCGTCGCACGCCCCGTCGCGCACCGGCAGGGCCGTCGCGTCCGCCACGACGACGTGCGTCCCGGCCGTGGCCGCGTCCCGGGCCCAGGCGGCGTACCCCGGTGACCGGTCGATCGCCAGGACCTCACGGGGCCGGCACCCGGCGGCCACCGCCGCCGACAGCCCGCCGGTGCCGCATCCGACGTCGAGCCACCGCAGCCGGCCGGGGCGGCCGAGCCACCGCGTGAACCGCTCCGCGACGGGCCGGCTCCACCGGCCCATGTACCGCTCGTAGCCGGCCCCGGCCGTCCACACGTCGAACCGGTGCTCCTCGCTGTGCGTCATGGGCGCCCCCACACGTCCCCACACGTCCCCACACGGCTCCCGGACCCGTCGGCCACCCGTACGACCGGCGAGGGCCGTACGGGTGGCCCGTACGACCCTCGCCGGTACACAGCGGCGAACCGGTCGCCCGCTAGAACTCCGCGTTCTGGCCGACCTTGTGCAGGCGGCTGTTGCGGTAGCCGTAGGCGAAGTAGACGCCGATGCCGATGATCATCCAGGCGCCGAAGCGCGCCCAGGTCTCGGTCGGCAGGTTGAGCATCAGCCAGAACGAGGCCGCGATCGACACGATCGGGACGAACGGCACCCACGGGGTCCGGAAGGACCGGTGCAGGTCGGGGCGGGTCTTGCGGAGGATGATCACTCCGAGGGCGACCACCACGAAGGCGAACAGGGTGCCGATGTTCACCAGTTCCGCGAGGGTCTTCAGGCTGGTGAAGCCCGCGACGATCGCGATGATCCCGCCGAGCAGCATGGTCGCCCGGTAGGGGGTGCGGTACTTCGGGTGCGTCACGGAGAAGACCCGCGGCAGCAGTCCGTCACGGCTCATGGCGAAGAACACGCGGGTCTGGCCGAGCAGCAGGATCATGCACACGGTGATCAGACCGACGGCCGCGCCGAGGCTGATGGCGCCCGAGAAGAACGGCTGGTTCACCGACTTGAAGGCTTCGGCGAGCGGCGCGGTCGGGGACATCTCCGAGTACTTCTGCATGCCCGTGACCACCAGGGTCACGGCGACGTAGAGCACCGTGCAGATGAGGAGCGAGCCGAGGATGCCGCGCGGCATGTCCCGCTGGGGGTTCTTGGTCTCCTCGGCCGCCGTCGCCACCACGTCGAAGCCGATGAAGGCGAAGAAGATGAGCGAGGCCGCCGTGAAGATGCCCATGACGCCGAAGTTCGTGGGCTCGTAGCCGAAGAGCACTTGGACCAGCGGCGCATGCCAGCCGCTGACGCCCTCGCCCTGGGGCTGGGCCGGCGGGATGAACGGCGAGTAGTTGTCGGCCTTGATGAAGAACAGGCCCGCGATGATGACCAGCAGCACGACCGTGACCTTGATCGCGACGACGACCGCGGTGATCCGGGCCGAGAGCTTCGTCCCGACGACCAGGATCACCGTCAGCGCCAGGACCAGCAGGAACGCCAGCAGGTCGAAGTGGCCGCCGGCATCGGGGCCGGCCAGGGAGGTCGGCAGGGTCCAGCCGAGGTTGGTGTCCATCAGGTGGCGCACGTACCCCGACCAGCCGACCGCGACGACGGCCGTGCCGAGTGCGAACTCCAGCACCAGGTCCCAGCCGATGATCCAGGCGGGCAGCTCACCGATCGAGGCGTACGAGAACGTGTACGCCGACCCGGCCACCGGGACGGTGGACGCGAACTCGGCGTAGCAGAGCGCCGCGAGGGCGCAGACGATGCCCGCCACCACGAAGGCGAGGGCGGTAGCGGGACCGGCATTGTTCCGGGCGGCGATGCCCGTGAGGACGAAGATGCCGGTGCCGATGATGACGCCCACACCGAAGACCGTGAGGTCCCAGGCGGAGAGCGACTTGCGGAGTGCGTGTTCCGGCTCCTCCGTGTCGCGGATGGACTGCTCCACCGTCTTGGTACGGAATGGGCTGTTCAGATCCTTGCTCACCGACGCCTCCGAAAGGTGACGACGCACGAACGGGCCGGGAGGCCCACCCTTCAAGAGTGATCTCCCGGCCCGTGACGTGCAACCGCGCGTCGATCTACGAACGGCGCGCGTGGCGCGTTCCGACTAGTCGACGGCGGCGGCCGGCTCGCTGTCGTAGCGGCCGTCCAGCTTGGCGACCAGCCCGGTGACCTGCCGGGCGATGTCCGGCGCGGTCAAGCCGATCTCGGCCATGATCTCCTTGCGGAGGGCGTGGTCGAGGAAGCGCTGCGGGATACCGAAGTCGCGCAGCGGTACGTCGACACCCGCGTCCCGCAGGGCCTGCGAGACGGCGGCGCCCACACCGCCGGTACGGCCGTTGTCCTCGACGGTGACGACCACGCGGTGCCGGTCCGCGAGCGGGGCCAGGGCCTCGTCCACGGGCTTGACCCAGCGGGGGTCGACCACGGTCGTGGAGATGCCCTGCTTGTCCAGCAGGTCGGCGATCTCCAGGCACATCGGGGCGAGCGCACCGACCGAGACGAGCAGTACGTCCGGACGGGTGACGTCGGCGCCCGGGGCGCGCAGGACGTCCATGCCGCCGATCCGGCCGATGGCCGGGACGGCCGGGCCGACGACGCCCTTGGAGTAGCGCACGACGGTCGGGGCGTCCTTGACCTCGACGGCCTCGCGGAGCTGGGCGCGCAGCTGCTCGGCGTCGCGCGGCGCGGCGAGCCGCAGGCCGGGGACGACCTGCAGGATGGACATGTCCCACATGCCGTTGTGGGAGGCGCCGTCGTCGCCGGTGACACCGGCGCGGTCCAGGACGAAGGTGACACCGCACTTGTGCAGGGCCACGTCCATCAGGACCTGGTCGAAGGCACGGTTGAGGAAGGTCGCGTACACGGCGAAGACCGGGTGGACCCCGCCGGTGGCCAGGCCCGCCGCCGAGGTGGCACCGTGCTGCTCGGCGATGCCCACGTCGTAGATCCGGTTCGGGAAGGCCTCGGCGAACTTGTTGAGGCCCACCGGGTGGAGCATGGCGGCGGTGATGCCGACGATGTCCTCGCGCTCGTGGCCGAGCTTGACCATCTCGTCGGCGAAGACGGAGGTCCAGCTGGCGGCGGCGGTCTTCACCGGCAGGCCGGTGTCCGGGTGGATCACGCCGACCGCGTGGAAGCGGTCCGCCTCGTGCTCCAGGGCCGGGGTGTAGCCGCGGCCCTTCTGGGTGAGGCAGTGCACGATGACCGGGCCGCTGAAGCGCTTGGCGCGCTGCAGGGCGGACTCCAGGGCCTCGATGTCGTGGCCGTCGATGGGCCCGATGTACTTGAGCCCGAGGTCCTCGAACATGCCCTGCGGGGCGATGAAGTCCTTGAGGCCCTTCTTGGCGCCGTGCAGGGTCTCGAAGAGCGGCTTCCCGACGACCGGGGTGCGCTCCAGGATCTCCTTGCCGCGGGCCAGGAAGCGCTCGTAGCCGTCCGTGGTGCGCAGGGTCGCCAGGTGGTTCGCGAGGCCGCCGATGGTGGGGCCGTACGAGCGCTCGTTGTCGTTGACGACGATGACGAGCGGGCGGTCCTTGGCGGCGGCGATGTTGTTGAGCGCCTCCCAGGCCATGCCACCGGTCAGCGCGCCGTCGCCGATGACGGCGGCGACGTGGTGGTCCTCGCGGCCCAGCACCTCGTTGGCCTTGGCCAGGCCGTCGGCCCAGCCGAGCACGGTGGAGGCGTGCGAGTTCTCGATCACGTCGTGGTCGGACTCGGCGCGCGAGGGGTAGCCCGACAGGCCGTTCTTGGTGCGCAGGCCCTTGAAGTCCTGGCGGCCCGTGAGCAGCTTGTGGACGTAGGCCTGGTGGCCGGTGTCGAAGAGGACCTTGTCCTTGGGCGAGTCGAAGACCCGGTGCAGGGCGATCGTCAGTTCGACCACCCCGAGGTTGGGGCCGAGGTGCCCGCCGGTCTTGGAGACGGCGTCGACGAGGAAGGACCTGATCTCGGCCGCGAGCTGGTCGAGCTCCTCCTGGCTGAGCCGGTCCAGATCGCGCGGTCCCTTGATGCGGGGCAGCAGCACCCGTGCCTCCTTGCAGTTGCTTGCTGGTCTGTCGAGTCTAGTGTTCCGCCCCCGGCCGCGGTCATCGGGCCGTCCCGAGGGAGTCACACCTTTGTCATACATGTACGCACGACCTGACGGCCACACATCACATACGGGCGTATACCCGCACATGAGTACCTCGTACATGCACGCGCAGATGCCCGGCGCCACGAGAAGTGGCGCCGGGCACTGTGACCGGTCTTACCGCCGGATGTCACTCCGGCGGGCAGTCGGACGCGCGATCAGGCGCGTCCGGCCGTCTTCTGGGTCTTGCGCGTCACCGAGTCGATCACCACGGTCGCCAGCAGCACCGCGCCGGTGATCATGTACTGGATCGGCGTCGCAATGCCTTCCAGGGCCAGACCGTACTGGATCGAGACGATGACCATGACGCCGAGGAGGGCGTTCCAGGTCCGGCCCCGGCCGCCGAAGAGGCTGGTGCCGCCGATGACGGCCGCCGCGATGACGTTCATCAGCAGGTCGCCGGCGCCGGCGCTCTGGTTGGCCGCCGCGATCTTGGAGGCCCAGAACAGGCCGCCGATGGCGGCGAAGGTGCTGGAGATCGCGAAGACCGTGATCCGGATCCGGGTGACGTTGATGCCCGCGCGGCGGGAGGCCTCGACGCTGCCACCCAGTGCGAAAACGTTTCGCCCGAAGGTCGTGCGGCGCAGCAGGAAGTCCGTGACGACCAGGGCCAGCAGGAAGAGCACCACCGCGAGCGGCAGGCCCTTGTACTGGTTGAACAGCACGGCGGGGCCGAAGGTGCACAGCGCGAGCAGGCCGGTGCGCAGCAGGATCTCGGCGAGCGGCCGGGAGGGCATCCCGGCGGCCTCGCGGCGCCTCGCGTCGAGGAAGGCCGCGAGGAAGTAGCCGGCCACCGCGAGCGCGGCCAGCCCGTAGGCGACGGCCACGTCCGAGAAGAAGTACGTGGTCAGCCGGCCGACCACGCCGTCGGAGTCGATGTTGATCGTGCCGTTGCTGCCGAGGATCTGCAGCATCGCGCCGAGCCAGAAGAGCAGGCCCGACAGGGTGACGGCGAAGGCCGGGGCGCCGATCTTGGCGAAGAAGAAGCCGTGGATGCAGCCGATCAGGGCGCCTCCGACGATGGCCGCGAGGATGGCCAGCCATTCGTTCACGCCGTGGGTGACGGCGAGGACGGCGACGATCGCGCCCGAGACACCGCTGACCGAGCCGACCGAGAGGTCGATCTCGCCGAGCAGCAGCACGAAGATGATGCCGATGGCGATCATGCCGGTGCCGGTCATCGTGATCGCGATGTTGGTCAGGTTCTCCGGGGAGAGGAAGTTCGAGTTCAGCCCCTGGAAGATGGACCAGATCACGATCAGGCCGATGACGACCGGGAGGGAACCCAGGTCGCCCGCCTTCATCTTGCGCTTGAACTCGCCCACGTACCCGGCGAGCCCCTCCTCCCTGACGAGCAGGCGGGGGTCCACGGCCGGGATCGCGTCGTGCGCGGCCGCGGGGTTGACCGGGTCGATGTGCTCCTGCTGGTCGACCGAGCCCTTGTCCAGGGGACCGGTGGCAGGGTTCTGGGTGCTCACTTGCCGGCCTCCGAGGTGCGGGCCGCCCGGCGGGTCACGGCGTTGTCCGTGGCACCGGTGATGGCGGAGATGATCTCTTCCTGCGAGGTGTCGGCGACGTTGAAGACGCCGTTGTTGCGGCCCAGCCGCAGGACCGCCACCTTGTCGGCGACGGCCTTCACATCGGCCATGTTGTGGCTGATGAGGATGACGGCGTGGCCGCGCTCGCGCAGCCGCTCCACGAGGTCGAGAACCTGTGCGGTCTGCTCGACACCGAGGGCGGCGGTGGGCTCGTCGAGGATGACGAGCTGGGGCTCGCCCAGCATGGAACGGGCGATGGCCACGGTCTGGCGCTGACCGCCGGAGAGTGACGCGATGGGAATCCGGACACTGGGGATCCGGATGGACAGGGTGGTCAGGAGCTCGCGGGCGCGCCGCTCCATCTCCACCTCGTCGAGGATGCCGTAGTTCTTGAGCTCGCGGCCGAGGAAGAGGTTGCCGACGACATCGATGTTGTCGCACAGCGCCAGGTCCTGGTAGACCGTCGCGATGCCCAGGTTCTGGGCGTCGTGGGGCTTGCCGATGGAAACCGGACGGCCTTCCCACTCGATGACACCTTCATCGATGGGGTGCACGCCGGCGATCGTCTTGACCAGCGTGGACTTTCCGGCGCCGTTGTCGCCGACGAGGGCGACCACTTCACCGGAGTGGATCTCGAGTTCTACGTCGGTCAGGGCCTGAACGGCGCCGAACCGCTTCGAGACCCCTCGCAACGCCAGCACGGGCGCAGCGGACACATGAACCATCTCCTTCGCCGCCTGACCGGCGGGGATGTCGTGCAGAAGAGCAGGAGCGGGGCGAATGGGGGAACGTTTCTGCCCGGCGCCCCGCCGGGTGGCGGGGAGAGAGGGGCGGGGCGCCGGTCAGGCACGGGGGGCCGCCTCGTAGGGAGGCGACGGGGGCCGCTACTTCAGGCCGGCGGCGGCGCAGGCCGCCGCGTACTTGTCGGTGCAGATCTCGTCCACCGTGTAGACGCCGTCCTTGACGACGGTGTCCTTGATGTTGCCCTTGGTCAGCGAGACGACCGGGATCAGGACGGACGCGACACCCTTGGTGGTCGGGCTGTCGACCGTGGACGTGGTGCCCTCGGCCTTGCCGCCCTTGGCGAGGGAGACGGCCATCTTCGCGGCGGCCTCCGCCTCGGGGGCGTACGGCTTGTAGACGCTCATGAACTGCTCGCCCGCGACGATCCGCTGCACACCGGCGAGTTCTGCGTCCTGGCCGGTGACCGGCGGCAGGGGGGAGACACCGGCGGCCTTGAGGGCGGTGATGATGCCGCCGGCCATGCCGTCGTTGGCGGAGTAGACGCCGATGACCTTGTCCTTGCCGAGCGCGGAGAGCGCGGCCGCCATGTTGGTGTTGGCGTTCTCCGGCTTCCACTCGACGGTGTCGTACTCCTTGCCGACGTTCACCTTGCCGTCGAGCTCGGAGTGCGCGCCGGACTTGAAGAGCTTGGCGTTCGGGTCGGTGACCGAACCGTTCATCATGACGATCTGGCCGTCCTTGGCCTTGTCGCCCAGCGCCTCCAGCAGAGCCTTGCCCTGGACCTTGCCGACCTCTTCGTTGTCGAAGGAGGTGTACGCGTCGATCGGGCCCTCGGCCAGGCGGTCGTAGGCGACGACCGGGATGCCGGCGTCCTTGGCCTTCTTGACCGAGCCCGCGATGGCCTTGGAGTCCACCGCGTCGATGATCAGGACGTCCACCTTGTTGGTGATCATCGTGTCGACCTGGGAGTTCTGCGTGGTCGCGTCCTGCTTGGCGTTCGCGTAGACGACCTTGCCCTTGCCGCCGGTGAGCTCGGCGACCTTCTTCTCGATCAGCGGCTTGTCGAACTTCTCGTAGCGCGCGGTCTGGTTCTCCGGCAGGAGCAGACCGACCTTGATCTCATCGCCCTTGGCAGCGCCGGAGGACGCCTTCGTCGTGTCGCCGGCCTCCTTCGCACTGCCACAGGCGGCGAGCGAAACGGCCATGGCACCAGCGGCTACAGCTACGGCGGCTCTGCGCATACGCGTGTTCATTACTTGAACCTCCCTGACGAGGCCGCAGCGGCGCGGCCGAGGTGGATGTGAGTCAACCCCGGCCGCGTTTTGCCGTCAAGGAGTGAATTCTTAACGAGATGACAACGGTGCCATTCGTTATCTACCTGAAGACAAGACGGCTGGAGCTCGCACTCCACTTCCATGATCTGACAAAAGTGTCGAATCGCCCATCTCGCTGAGGACGAGCGCCAATGCGCCCAGCACCTCGGCCCGCCCGCCCAGGTTCCCCGTCAGCACCGACAACTGCCGCGCCGCACTGGGGATCGCGTACCTTCCCACCGATTCACGGATGGGAGCGAGGACGAGTTCACCGGCCTCCGCCAGCGAGCCGCCCAGCACCACCCGGCTGGGGTTCAGGAGGTTGCACAGACTGGCCACGCCGCTGCCGATGTGCCGGCCCACGTCCGTGATCACCCGGCGGCAGCCCGGGTCCCCCTCACGGGCCAGTTCGACCACCCGCTCCATGGTCAACTCCGGTCCGTGCGTGCCCTGGAGCAACGGCAGTACGTACCGGGCGGCCGCGAAGGTCTCCAGGCAGCCGCGGTTGCCGCAGCGGCAGACCGGGCCCGATTCGTCCAGGGTGATGTGCCCGATCTCGCCCGCCGTGCCGCCGGGTCCGCGGTAGATCTGGCCGTTGATCACCAGGCCCGCACCGACGCCGCTGGCCACCTTGATGTAGGCCAGGTCCTTTACTCCCCGCCCGCTCCCCCAAACGAGTTCGCCGAGGGCGCCGAGGTTCGCGTCGTTGTCCACGTACACGGGCACCCCGAGGCGCTGCGAGAGCTCCTGGCGCGGGTTGATGCCCGCCCAGCCCGGCAGGATCGCGGTCGAGCCCAGGGTCCCGGACTCCACGTCGATCGGGCCGGGCACGCCGAGCCCGACGCCGATCACCTTCTCCAGCCCCACGCCGATGTCCGCGATCAGGCGTCCGACCAGGGCTTCCGCCCGGTCGAAGCCGTCCGCCCAGGACGCGTCGACATCCAGCGGCTCGGACTCCTCGGCCAGCACCTGGTGAGCCAGGTTCCCCACCGCCACCCGCAGGTGGGTGTGGCCGAAGTCGACACCGATGACGATCCCCGCGTCGCCGCTGAGCGAGACGCTGCGCGCCCGGCGGCCGCCGGCCGAGGTGTCGGTGACCTCGACGGTCCCGCCGTCCTTCAGCTCCCGGACGATGTTGGAGACCGTGGCCGCCGACAGTCCGGTGGCGCGGGCGATCTCCGCCTGGGTCAGCGATCCCGCGAGCCGCACCGCCCGCACGACCCGTTCGAGATTCGCGCGATGCAGCGACGACTGCGATCCGGGAGTCTGCACGACTCATCCACTCCTGCCCATTAGCGACGGCCAGCCGTCGCCCCCCGGCCGGGACACGTCACGGCTTCACGCTCCGAGACCCCGACATCTCTCCAACTTGTGAACCCTAAGTCGAGCCTTTACGCATCCACACGTCAAGAGGCTGACACGGCATGAAACGGCTGGTACTGACCTAAAGGGGGAGAGAAGCGGCCGTTGGATCGTGCTACGGTCGCTGGGACGCCGGTCCTCTGCGGCCCTTTCGGCCGGACCTGGCGTCGTGCAATGACCGCGCTACGCAAGGAGGTGTTCGGGATGAGTCCCGATCGAAGTCCTTGCAGCGCTCCCGTCGGCTGACCTTCTTCCGACCGGCTGATCTCTCTCCTGGTGCGCACGGCAGCGGTGGACCGCTGTCCCCGTGCGCGCTCGCGTTCCGTTCGCGTTCCATCGCGTTCCTTCCTTCCACGTTCCCTTCCTTCCGCATGCCCTGCCAACTCCGCCGGGCGTGCGTCATCCATGCCCGTCGGCGTGCCCGCGGCCCCTCGGGGCCGCTGCGCGCCGACCCGTGATCACTCCACGTGACCGCTCGGCTTCGTGCTGCCCGGACACCGTGGAGGGAGGTATCCGTCATGACCATGCTCACCCCCCGTACCCCCACCACGCTCGCACCGCCGGGCCGGTCCCGCCGCGAGCGCAAGGCTGCCGAGCTCCAGGCCCGTACCCGGCTCGTCGGCGAGCGTCTCGCCGGGATCAGCGCCCGGCCGGGCGTCCAGGTCCTGCAGGAGGTGGACGCCTCCCTGGCCGGCCTCACCCACGCCGAGGCCTCGCTGCGCCTGGAGCGGCACGGCTCCAACACCGTCGCCCACGAGCGCGCCCCCCGCTGGTACCTCCAGCTGGCGAAGGCCTTCCGGAACCCCTTCATCGCCGTCCTGGTCTTCCTGGCGGCGGTCATGTACTGGCAGGACCCGGCGGACCCGGGCGTCGTCATCCTCTCCGTGATGGTGGGGATCAGCGGTCTGCTGCGCTTCTGGCAGGAGTTCCGCTCGGGCCGCGCCGCCGAAGCGCTGAGGCAGCTCGTCACCACCACGTGCGCCGTGCAGCGCCGGTCCGGCAGCGGCTGCGCGCCCACCACGTTCGAGGTGCCCATGGACCAGGTGGTCCCGGGCGACGTGGTCAAGCTTGCGGCCGGCGACCTGATCCCGGCCGACCTGCGGATCGTCACGGCCAAGGACCTCAACGTCAGCCAGGCCGCGCTGTCCGGCGAGTCCCTGCCGGTGGCGAAGGCCGACACCCCTACGCGGGACCTCGGCCAGCAGGAGACCACCGACCCGGTGGAGGCCGACAACCTGGTCCTGATGGGCACCTCGGTCACCTCCGGCACCGCCACCGGGGTGGTCGTGGCCACCGGCTCCGACACCTACTTCGGCTCGATGGCCGGCTCGCTCGTCGGCGAGCGCCCGCAGACCAACTTCGACACCGGCGTGCGCAAGGTCAGCTTCCTGCTGATCCGCTTCATGCTGGTGATGGTCCCGGTCGTCTTCATGATCAACGGCTTCACCAAGGGCGACTGGGACGAGGCCTTCCTCTTCGGCATCGCCGTCGCCGTCGGGCTGACCCCCGAGATGCTGCCGATGGTCGTCTCCGCCAACCTGGCGCGCGGCGCGGTCGCCATGTCCAGGCGGAAGGTGGTCGTCAAGCGGCTGAACGCGATCCAGAACCTGGGCGCGATGGACGTGCTCTGCACGGACAAGACCGGCACCCTCACCGAGGACCGGATCGTCCTGGACCGCTCCCTGGACGTGCACGGCGACGAGGACGGCGAGGTCCTGGAGTACGGCTACCTCAACTCGCGCTTCCAGACCGGCCTGAAGAACCTGATGGACCAGGCGGTCATCGACCGCGTGGACGAGGCCGAGGAGGTTGTCGCCGACGCACGGTTCTCGATGGTCGACGAGATCCCCTTCGACTTCGCCCGGCGCCGGATGTCCGTGGTCCTGGACCGCAACTCCCTGGTCGGCGACTTCGGACAGCGCGAGCACATCATGATCACCAAGGGTGCCGTGGAGGAGGTCCTGGACCTCTGCACGCACCTGACGGACCGGGGCGAGAGGGTGGAGCTGACCGAGCAGCTGCGGTGGCACGTCACCCGGATCGCCGAGGAGAACAACCGGCAGGGCCTGCGGGTCCTCGCCGTCGCCACCCGCACGATGGACGCCCCGCGCGAGACCTACACGGTCGCCGACGAGGAGGGGCTGACGCTGGTCGGCTTCCTCGCCTTCCTCGACCCGCCGAAGGCCGACGCCGCCCGGGCCCTGACGGGCCTGGCCGACAAGGGCATCGCGGTCAAGGTCGTCACCGGCGACAACGACCTCGTCGCCGCCCGGGTCTGCGCCGACGTCGGCATCGACGTCGGGCAGGTGGTCCTCGGCCCCGGGACCGACGCCCTCGACGACACCGAACTGCGCGCGCTGGCCGCCCGTACGACGGTCTTCGCCAAGGTCGATCCGGTCCAGAAGGCCCGGATCGTGCGGGCCCTGCAGGCCGACGGGCACACCGTCGGGTTCCTCGGCGACGGCATCAACGACGCGGCCGCGCTGCGCGACGCGGACGTCGGCATCTCGGTGGACACCGCCGTGGACATCGCCAAGGAGTCGGCCGACATCATCCTGCTGGAGAAGGACCTGACCGTCCTGGAGCAGGGCGTCGTCCAGGGCCGGACCACCTTCGGCAACACGATCAAGTACATCAAGATGACCGCGTCTTCGAACTTCGGCAACGTCTTCTCGGTCCTGGTGGCGAGCGCCTTCATCCCCTTCCAGCCGATGCTCGCGATCATGCTGCTGGTCCAGAACCTGGTCTACGACATCTCGCAGCTGGCCACCCCGTGGGACCGGATGGACGAGGAGTACCTCCGCAAGCCCCGCAACTGGGACGCCAAGGGCATCGGCCGCTTCATGGTCACCATCGGGCCGGTCAGCTCCGTCTTCGACCTCTCGATGTTCCTGATCATGTGGCACGTCTTCGCGGCGAACAGCGAGGCGGGCCAGTCCCTCTTCCAGTCCGGCTGGTTCGTCGAGGGCCTGCTCTCGCAGACCCTGATCGTCCACATGATCCGCACCCGGAAGATCCCCTTCATCCAGTCCCGCGCCTCCTGGCCCGTGATGGTGACGACCGTCCTCGCGGTGCTGACCGGGCTCTGGCTGCCCTTCTCGCCGCTCGCTCCCTCGCTGGGCTTCGTGGCCCTGCCGGCGAGCTACTTCCCGTGGCTGATCGGCGTACTGCTCGCGTACTGCACGCTCACCCAGCTCGTGAAGACCTGGTACATCCGCCGGTTCGGCACCTGGCTGTAGGAGAAGGCAGGGGCCGGTGCGGTCGGTCGTGTCCGCGTGACAGGGCGCGAAGAATGAATTGAACACGTTCAGCCCGGCTGGCACTATGGATCCAGGACGCCGCCGGCCGGGCGGACGCACGGGTTCGCCGTGCCACGAGGGGGATTGATCGTGCATCAGAAACGGTCGTACGGGCGCGTGCTGGTGGTCTCGACGCTGGTGGGATGCCTGGAGGTCGCGCTCACCGTCGTGGTGGTCCTGCTCTACGTGCAGACGCAGCCGCCGCCGGACAAACCCGCCGACCACACCGCGATCGGGGGAAGCCTGATCTCCCTCACGCCCCTCGTCGGCATCATCGCGTTCCTGCTGTCACTGCTCTTCGTACTGCCGGCGGTCGCGCTGACCGACCTCCTCGGCCGCCGGTTCGGCAGGCGCGCGGCATGGTGGCCGGCGCCGCTGGTGGTGGCGGCGCTGCTGGCGCCTCCCCTCATGTGCTTCCTGGCGTACAACGACGTGGAGCCGCGGTCCGTGTTCGTCTTCTGGGCCTCGGCCACGGCCTCGCTCTCGCTGGGGGCGGTGATCGCCCTGCCCCGGGGCGAGGGACTGCTGCGGCGGGTGGCGTCGTGGGGCACGGCGGTGGTGGCGGGGACGGGCCTGTTCGGCGCACTCGGGCTCGCCGTCGGCCTGCTGCCCGCGTACGAGCCGCCGGCGATCGGTCCGCGGACCATGCCGGGCAGCTGGGTCGACCACACGGGCGGGACCCTGGTCTTCACACCGGACGGCCGGGTCACCGCCTCCGGCGTCGGCGGGCGCCTCGCCGTCGACTACCCCAGCGACCCGTCGCCGAGCTGCTCGGGCTCCGGGACCTGGTCGTACGAGCCGGGCCGGGACGTCTGGACGCAGAAGGTCCGCATAGACATCCCGGGGTGCAGCTGGCCCGCTTGGGGCGTCGGCGGCACCGCCCGGGAGCCCCGGATCCACCAGAACATCGGCGACCCGGGCTCCGGAGAGCTCTACAAGCTGCGGAAGGCCTCCGACGGATCCTGACGCCGGCCGCGGGACGCCGGAGCTACTTCAGCGTCGCCGAGGTGAGACCCGCCTGGATCTGGCGCTGGAAGGAGAGGTAGACCGCCAGCATGGGGATGATGGCGATGGTGGCGCCGGCGAACAGCACCGGCAGGTCCGTCTCGTAGCCCATCTGGTACTGGAGCTGGATGAGCCCCTGCGTGAGCATGTAGCGCTCGGGCTCGCCGCTCGTCTGCGGCTGCATCAGCACGGCGGGCAGGATGTACTGGTTCCACTGGCCCAGGACGTTGAAGATCCCGACGCTGATCAGGCCGGGCTTGGCCATCGGCAGCATCACCTGGAAGAAGATCCGGGTGTCGGAGGCCCCGTCGATGACCGCCGCCTCGTGTATCGCCGTGGGCAGTGTCCGGAAGAAGGAGTGCATGAAGAAGACGGTGAAAGGCATCGAGTAGGCGACGTACACCAGGATCAGGCCCTGGTAGGTGTTCAGCATGTCGAAGCGCTTGACCATGAAGAACAGCGGTACGAGCGCCAGGAACACCGGGAACATCGCCCCGCTGACGAAGAAGTAGTAGATTACCCGGTTGCCCGAGAAGGGGTAGCGGGCCAGCACGTACGCGGCCATCGACCCGAACAGCATGGTCAGCGGGACCGAGAACACCAGCACGATGAGGGTGTTGGCGAAGTAGCCGCCGATGCCCTTCTCCCAGGCCCGGCCGA
Source organism: Streptomyces sp. NPDC001502 (assembly GCF_042894785.1). Taxonomy (NCBI): domain Bacteria; kingdom Bacillati; phylum Actinomycetota; class Actinomycetes; order Kitasatosporales; family Streptomycetaceae; genus Streptomyces; species Streptomyces sp. NPDC001502. The sequence goes on along the minus strand of NZ_JBIAVW010000007.1, from coordinate 318,306 downwards.
AGGCGTCGAAGTGCCAGTTGCCGGGCCAGCTCAGGGCCGAGCCGCCGATCTGCGCGTCCGTCTTGAAGGAGCCGAGCGCGAGCCAGATCAGGGGCAGCACGATCATTATCGCCCAGAGGACGAGGAAGCCGTGCGAGAAGACGTTGAGGACCACACCCTCGGAGCGTCGTTTGTCCCGCTCCCCCGTCCGGCCCGTGTTGCCGGACCGCTCCGCGGCGGCTTCACCCGGAGCCTTGATCACTGTGGACTGTGCAGCCATGTTGGAACTCCGCTCAGAACTCGATGCGCTCGCGGCGGGTGGCGCGCAGCGTGACGATGGAGAGGATCATGGTCAGGGCGAGCATGACCACGCCCATGGCACAGGCGTAGCCGCTCTTGCCGAAGTAGAGGAAGTTGCGCATCAGCACCGTCGACATGACCTCGCTGTGGTGGTCGGGTCCGCCGCCGAACTGGCCGGAGGTCATGGTCGACACCAGCACGAACATGTCCATCGCGGCGATGCCCAGATAGACCGCGGAGGTCTGCACGGAGTCCCACAGCAGGGGCAGCGTGACCTTGAAGAAGGTCTGGGCGCGCCCGGCGCCGTCGAGCAGCGCGGCCTCGTAGATGTCCTTGGGGACGGACTGCATGGCCGCCGAGAACAGGACGAGGTAGAAGCCGACTCCGTGCCAGACGACCACGAACAGCAGGGCCCACAGGACGAAGTCGGGCTCGTTGAGCCATTCGACCGGGTGCTGCGCGTCGATCAGGCCGATCCTGGTGAGGAAGCCGTTGAGCAGGCCGCCCTCGTCGCTTCGGTAGATCGCGCCGAAGAGCACGGAGAGGATGGCGAGGGAGAGGACCTGCGGGAAGAAGTAGACGACCTTGTAGACGCGCGATCCGCCGACGCCCCGCACGCCGCCGGCCCCGCTGCGCCCTCCCGCGTTCACCATGAAGGCGAAGAAGAGGGCGAGCAGGATGGTGACGACCGGGACGAACACCAGGAGCAGCAGGTTGTGCCAGAGGGCGCCGCGGAAGACCTCGTCCTTCAGCAACGTCGCGTAGTTGTCCGTGCCGACGAAGTCGAACGTCGGGGACTGGCCGCTCCAGTTGGTGAAGGAGTAGCCGAACGTCTGTACGTAGGGCCAGATGACGAAGGTCAGGTACAGCGCGAGGGGCGCGATGAGGAAGCCGGTGATGAAACCGGCCCGCCCCCTGCCCTGGGCTACATGGCTCATGGTGTCCGTCCCCGCGGTCTCAGACGCGCTTGTTGTTCTTGGCGTTCGGGTCCTTGGCGGCCTTGTCCACCGCGGCCTGGGCCCGCTTGATCCACTCCTTCGGCTGGATCCGCTGGGCCATCAGTTCATTGGACGCGTTCTGGATCTCGCTGTCCATCTCGCTGTACCAGTCGGGGTAGCGGTAGCTGAAGGTGTTGCCGCCCGCCGCCTTGAGCGCGTCCACCGCCGACTGGGTGCCCGGCCGCAGCTTGACGCTCGGGTCCACGCCGTCCTTGACGACGGTGAGCGAGTTGGCCTGCTGGGCGAAGATCGTCGACCATTCGCGGGACAGCATCGAGCGGAGGAACTCCAGGCCCGCGGCCTTGTTGGCGGCCTTCTCCGGGACGATGAAGGGCTCGTCGACACCGGCCCGGACGGCCTCGAAGGGCAGCTTGCTGTCGGCGAGCAGCGGCATCGGCAGGAACTTCATGTCGAAGTCCTCCGGCGTCTGCTTCAGCTGCTCGTTCTCCAGCCAGGAGCCGGAGGGGATGAAGGCGGCCTTGTACTGGTTCCAGGCGGTCTGGGACTCCGTGTGGGTGAGGCCGTTGGTGCCCGGCATCAGCAGGCCCTTCTCGACCACCTCGTAGACCGCCTCGACGGCGGCGAGGGCGGCCGGGTTGCCCTCGAAGGCGTTCGGCTCCAGGTTGTCGATCGCCTTCATGGCCTCCAGACCGCCCTTCTTGGCGATCAGGTCCATGATGACGACATTGATGTAGTACGGGAACTTGCCCTGGTGGGCGAGGCCGCCGATGCCGGCTTCCTTGGCCTGGGTGCAGACGGCCAGGAACTCGTCCCAGGTCTTCGGCGGCGTCCAGCCCTTCTCCTTGAAGAGCTTGCCGGAGTACCAGAAGCCGAACACGGCGTAGACGTACTTCAGCACGACGAACTTGCCGCCCTGCAGGCCCTGTTCGTAGGCGCCTTCGACCAGGGTGTCTCGCACCTTCTTGGTCGGGTCGTCCAGCGAGGGCGCGTCGAGCACGGCGGTGAGGTCGGCGAGCTGGTCGCCCTTGGCGAGTACGTCCAGCTTGATCTGCTGGGCGCCGGAGTCGTCGACGACGTCCGGCGGATTGCCGCCGTTGAAGCGCGGCTGGAGCTTGGCGGTGATCTCCTGGGTGCCCAGGTGGGAGCTGGTGGTGCCCCACTTCTTGTCGAAGGCGGCCTCCCAGGCCTTCGCGTAGTCGTCGCCGAATCCCCCCTTGAAGACGACGACGTCCAGCTTGCCGCCCTTCCCGACACCGAAGGGGTTCTCCTTGGTCACCGGCGCCTTGGCCGGGCCCTTCGTGGAGTTCTCCGCACCGCCGGAGGCGCAGGCGGACAGGAAGCTCATCGTCGGCACCGTGATCAGTCCGAGTGCTGCTGAGCGCTTGATCAGGTCGCGGCGTCCGAGGCCCTCACCAGTGGATCCCATGCTCATGTCCTCGCCTTCGTCAGAAGTGTGAAGGAGGCCGGAGATTCACGGTGGTCGCCGTGCATGCGGACATCACCACAGGTCCCCGCCCGTCCCCCGGCCCGGAGCCACTCGTCTAGCGGTGATCCGGACGGGCACAGGTATAGTCCACTCCCGCTCGTGTGAGCAAGATCATGCACATTTATGGCCACCAGTTTTTCCGAGTTGAGACCTGTCCGTCACATGGACACGCCGCCGGACAAGCGGAAGGGCCGTACCCCCGTGACGGGGATACGGCCCTTTGGTGCCGGTGCGCGCTTAGCCGCGGATGAGGTTCCGGAGCACGAACTGCATGATTCCGCCGTTGCGGTAGTAGTCCGCCTCGCCCGGCGTGTCGATGCGGACGACCGCGTCGAACTCCACACCGGTGTCGGTGGTCACCTTGACCGTGCGCGGGGTGGTGCCGTTGTTCAGCTCCTCCACACCGGTGAAGGAGAAGGTCTCCTCGCCGGTGAGGCCCAGGGAGGCGGCGGTGGCGCCCTCCGGGAACTGCAGGGGCAGGACGCCCATGCCGATCAGGTTGGAGCGGTGGATGCGCTCGTAGGACTCGGCGATGACGGCCTTGACGCCGAGCAGCGCGGTGCCCTTGGCGGCCCAGTCGCGGGACGAGCCGGAGCCGTACTCCTTGCCCGCCAGGATGACCAGCGGGATGCCGGCGGCCTGGTAGTTCTGCGAGGCGTCGTAGATGAAGGAGACCGGCGAGCCGTCGACGGTGAAGTCGCGGGTGAAGCCGCCCTCGGTGCCCGGCGCGATCTGGTTGCGCAGGCGGATGTTGGCGAAGGTACCGCGGATCATGACCTCGTGGTTGCCACGGCGGGAACCGTACGAGTTGAAGTCGCGGCGCTCGACACCGTGCTCGGTGAGGTACTTGCCGGCCGGGGTGTCGGCCTTGATCGCACCGGCCGGGGAGATGTGGTCGGTGGTGACCGAGTCGCCCAGCTTCGCCAGCACGCGGGCGCCGGCGATGTCGGAGACCGGGGTGGTCTCCATCGTCATGCCCTCGAAGTAAGGGGGCTTACGGACGTAGGTGGACTGCGGGTCCCACTCGAAGGTGTTGCCGGTCGGGATCGACAGCGCCTGCCACTGGGCGTCGCCCGCGAAGACGTCCTGGTAGGACTTGCTGAACATGTCCTCGCCGATGGCGTTCGCCACGACGTCGTTGACCTCGGCCTCGGACGGCCAGATGTCCTGGAGGAAGACCGGCTGGCCCTCGGTGTCGATGCCGATGGCGTCCTTGGTGATGTCCACCTTCATGGAGCCCGCGATGGCGTACGCGACGACCAGCGGCGGGGAGGCCAGGTAGTTCATCTTGACGTCGGGGTTGATGCGGCCCTCGAAGTTGCGGTTGCCCGAGAGGACCGAGGTGACCGCGAGGTCGTGCTCGTTGATCGCCTTCGAGATCTCCTCGTCCAGCGGACCGGAGTTGCCGATGCAGGTGGTGCAGCCGTACCCGACGAGGTTGAAGCCCATCTTGTCGAGGTACGGGGTCAGGCCGGCCTTGTCGAAGTAGTCGGTGACGACCTTCGAGCCCGGGGCCAGGGTGGTCTTGACCCACGGCTTGCGGGACAGGCCCTTCTCGACCGCCTTCTTGGCCACGAGCGCCGCGGCGACCATGACGTAGGGGTTCGAGGTGTTGGTGCAGGAGGTGATCGCGGCGACGGTGACGGCGCCGTGGTCGATCTCGAAGGAGGTGCCGTCGGCCAGGGTGACCTGGGTCGGGCGGGTCGGCACGCCGTTGGCGGCGGCCGGGGCGTCGGACGCCGGGAAGGACTCCTTGCCGGCCTCGTCGTCGTCCTCGACGTAGTTGCGCACGTCCTGCGCGAACTGCTGGGCGGCGTTGGCGAGGATGATGCGGTCCTGCGGGCGCTTCGGGCCGGCGATGGAGGGGACGACCGTGGAGAGGTCGAGCTCCAGCTTCTCGGAGAAGTCCGGCTCGGCGGCCGGGTCCAGCCACAGGCCCTGCTCCTTGGCGTACGCCTCGACGAGCGCGACCTGCTGGGCGTCGCGGCCGGTCAGGCGCAGGTACTTCAGGGTCTCGCCGTCGATCGGGAAGATCGCGGCGGTGGAGCCGAACTCCGGCGACATGTTGCCGATGGTGGCGCGGTTCGCCAGCGAGGTGGCGGCGACGCCCTCACCGTAGAACTCGACGAACTTGCCGACGACACCGTGCTTGCGGAGCATCTCGGTGATGGTCAGCACCAGGTCGGTGGCGGTGGTGCCGGTGGGCAGCTCGCCGGTCAGCTTGAAGCCCACGACGCGCGGGATCAGCATGGAGACCGGCTGGCCGAGCATCGCGGCCTCGGCCTCGATGCCGCCGACGCCCCAGCCCAGCACGCCCAGGCCGTTGACCATGGTGGTGTGCGAGTCGGTGCCGACGAGGGTGTCGGGGTACGCCTGACCACCCCGAACCATGACCGTGCGGGCCAGGTGCTCGATGTTGACCTGGTGGACGATGCCGGTGCCCGGGGGGACGACCTTGAAGTCGTCGAAGGCGGTCTGGCCCCAGCGCAGGAACTGGTAGCGCTCCTTGTTGCGGCCGTACTCCAGCTCGACGTTCTGCGCGAAGGCGTCCTTCGTGCCGAACTTGTCGGCGATGACCGAGTGGTCGATGACCATCTCGGCGGGCGAGAGCGGGTTGATCTTCGCCGGGTCGCCGCCGAGCGCCTTCACGGCCTCGCGCATGGTGGCGAGGTCCACCACGCAGGGGACGCCGGTGAAGTCCTGCATGATCACGCGGGCCGGCGTGAACTGGATCTCCTCGCTGGGCTGGGCCTGCGAGTCCCAGTTACCGAGCGACCGGATGTGGTCGGCGGTGATGTTCGCGCCGTCCTCGGTGCGAAGCAGGTTCTCCAGCAGGACCTTCAGGCTGTAGGGAAGGCGGGCGGAGCCCTCGACCTTGTCCAGCTTGAAGATCTCGTACGACTCGTCGCCCACCTGCAGCGTGCTGCGGGCGTCGAAGCTGTTCGCCGACACGACAGTCTCCTTCATGCATGAATTCGCGCGTATTACCGCAATCCTGCCGCCACGCCCCTTGGCCAATCCGCTAAGGTAGGGCTAAGTTAGGTAACCCTTACCAACGGGGGCGGCTGCGGTACGCCTTCGGCAGATATCTCGATGTCGAGATAACTCTAGTACATGTCCGGGGGGAGGGACGAGGCGCGCACCCGCAGTCCCGCCGGGACCGTCAGCTGACCAGGCGATTCCGCATGCCCGGATTCGATCAGGTTGACCAGGACAGACACCGCCGAAGCGGCGATCCGCTCCGGATTCAGGGTGACGGTGGTCACGGCGGGTTCGGTCTCGGCGTACGCCGGATCCTCGCTGGCGCAGACCAGCAGCAGCCCGTCGTGCCCCGGGCTGCCGGGCGTGCCGGGTGCGCCGGGTGCGCCGGCCATGCCAGGCATCCCAGGGATTGCGGGTGCTCCCCGTACGCCGGGTGTACGCAGGCCGTGGCGCGCGGCGGCGGCCAGTACCTGCCTGCCCCCCGGGTCGTACACGCAGTAGACGGCGTCGGGGCGGTCCGGCCCGGTGAAGGCGGAGTCGAAGGCGTGCCCCGCCGTGTCGTCCGGGTCGAAGGGGACCAGGAGCGGAGCCAGGCCGCGCTCCGCGCACCACTGTTCGTAGGCCGAGGTGACGGCCCCGGTGTAGAACTCCCGGCCGTAGCCCGAGTGGAGTGCGATCCGCCGGGCCCCTGACGCCGCGAGGTGGTCGAGCACCTCCCGCGTGGTGGCGGTGTGGTCGTTGTCCACCCACATGTCCCCCGGCCAGGGGTCGGGCGGCCGCCCGTCGAAGACCACCGGCAGACCCCGCGCCCGCAGGGCCCGCAGCACCGGGTCGCCGGCCGGGCTGTCGAGCAGCAGCATCCCGTCCACGGCGAGCGTGTGCCACAGCGGCTCGGCGCCCCGGTCGGCGGGCAGGGTGGTCAGGGCGTACCCGTGCGCGTGCGCGGCCGAGGTCGCGGCGGTGAGCCAGCGGGAGAAGTAGGCGATCCGCACGAAGTCCCAGGCGTCCCCCGCGTACGTGGTCACCGCGACACCGAGGCTGCGGGTGCGCGGGCCGCGGCGGGCTCCGTAGCCGAGCGCGCCCGCCACCTCGCGGACCCGTCGCCGGGTGGACTCGCCGAGGCGGCCGGTGCCGTTGAGCGCGTGCGAGACGGTCGCGGTGGAGACCTCGGCGGCGCGCGCGATGTCGGCGAGGGTCGGTCCCGGCGCGGATGGGTGCTCTGGCACGCGGCCATCGTACGGATTTCGTCGCCGGAGGCGGCTTCTGGTTAAGCGGTTAATCAAACAGTGTCCTGGCCACACCAACGTTTGGAGTGGGCATGACGTCTTCTTCGCACCTTTCCCGCCGGGGACTCCTCGCCGCCGCGGGGATCACCGGGGTCGCCGGGGCCGCGGGCCTGCTGGGGGCCGCTCCGGCCTCGGCCTCCCCGGCGCCCTCGCCCTCGTCCTCGTCCTCCGGCGGGCGCGGTTCGGCGGCCCTGGTGGTCCGCAACGCCGCGGTGTTCACCGGGACCGGCGGCCGGGCTCCCGTAGAGGCCGTCGCGGTCGGCCGGGACGGCACCATCCTGGCCACCGGGACGAACGCGGCGCTGCGCCGGTACGCGGGCCGGGACACCGAGGTCGTCGACGCCCGGGGCAACACGGTCATGAGCGGCATCCACGACGGCCACGTCCACCCGCTCGGCGCGGGCGAGCGCTCGCTGTCCCCCTCGCTGGAGGGCGCGGAGACCACCCTGGCCGAGCTCCAGGAGATCCTGACCGGCTTCCTCGCCGAGACGGGCGGCGCGGGCGCGGAGCCCGACCGCTGGCTGGTGGTCGAGGACTGGAACCCGGTCGGGCTGCTCCCCACGGGCACCAACCCCCACCACACGATGCTGGACGCGCTCCCGACCCGGCGGCCGATCGCCCTCGTCGGCGGCGACGGGCACAACCTGTGGGCCAATCAGCGAGCCCTGGACATCGCCGGGATCACGGCGGCCACGCCCGACCCGGTCGGCGGCAAGGTCGTCAAGGGCGCGGACGGGCGGCCGACGGGCGTCCTCAAGGACGACGCCCAAGGCCTGGTACGACGGCACATACCGGAGCCCACCCGGGCCGACCTGGTCGCGGCCTGCGCCAAGGTGCTGGAGCTGGCGGCCGCCTCCGGGGTCACGACGATGATGGACGCGCTGGTGGGACGGCACGAACTGGAGCTGTACCGGGCACTGTCGGCGGCGGGGAAGCTGCCGCAGCGGATCGTCCCGGCGATCCGGCTGGAGGCGGAGCAGACCAAGGACCCGGCGGGGTCGCTGGCGTACGCGCGAGGCCTGCGACGGGAGTTCGCGGGCGTACGGGGGCTGCGGTTCGGGATGGTCAAGGTGTTCCTGGACGGGGTCATCGAGTACCCGGCGCAGACCGCCGCACTGCTGAAGCCCTACCTCGACGGGCAGGGCCGGCCGACCGACAACCGGGGCGAGCTGTACACCTCGGCGGCGGACTACGGCCGGCTCAGCGCCGCCTTCAACAAGGCGGGCTGGCAGATGCACGCGCACGGGCTCGGCGACCGTGCGGTACGCACCGCTCTGGACGGGTACGCGTACGCCAAGCGGGTGACGGGCCTGCGGGACGCCCGCAACGCCGTGGCGCACCTGCAGCTCGTGGACCCGGCGGACCTGCGGCGTTTCGCGCAGCTGGGGGTCACGGCGTGCATGCAGCTCCAGTGGGCGGCGAAGGACACCTGGACGATGGAGGCGCTGCTTCCCTACATCGGCCCCGAGCGGCACCGGTGGATGTACCCGGCGCGGAGCCTGGAGAAGGCGGGGGCGCGGCTGTCGGGCGGCTCCGACTGGCCCGTGGACGCCCTCCAGGTGTGGAACCAGCTGCGGACGGCGATCGACCGCCAGGGCGCTTTCGGGGCGGGTCCGCTGTACCGCGAACTGGAGGGGCTCGGCCGGGACGCGGTCCTGCGGATGCACACGTCGGGAACGGCCTGGCAGCTGCGCCAGGAGGAGCTGACGGGCACGGTGGAGCCGGGCAGGGCGGCGGACCTGGTGGTGCTGGACCGGGACGTGACGCGCTGCCCGGTGGCCGACATCAGCGGTACGGGGGTACGGATGACCCTGGTCGGCGGCCGTGTGGTGCACGACGCGGATTCGGCGTCGGGCCGGGCGGCCTCGGCGCGGGTGGCGGGCGCCGCCTCGGGCCCGCGCCCGGCCTCGTACGCGGCGGTGCACGCCGGGGGGCGGCACCACGCCTGCAAGCACTGAGCGGGGCGCGGGGGCTGGTCGTCGCCGTCGGTCGCCGCTGCTTCTCGCCGCTGCCGGGCCGGGCTGCCGGGATCAGCCCGCCGCGAGGCCGTGGCGGGCTGCCCAGGAGTTGACGGCTGCGGCGATCTCCTCGGGCCGGTCCTCGGGGCAGAGGTGGGCGGCCGGGCCGCAGTACTCGGTCTCCAGCGCCGAGACGTTCTCCTCGCACCAGGCGACCGTCTCGGGGCCGACCATCAGGGCCGGTGAGCCGTCGAAGGTGAGGAGCAGCTTGGGCACGTCCGGGCTGGCGGACAACCAGGCGTCGTACTTCTCGACGACGGCGCGCACATCGGCCGGATCGCCGTCGATCGGCAGCGAGCGGGCCCACCGCAACATGGGCAGCCGGCTCTCGCGGGTCGGATAGGGGGCGGCGTAGACGGCATGGTCCGCCTCGCCCATCGGGTTCAGCACCGTCTGCCGGATGCTGTCCTCGATGAAGATGTTCCGGTCCAGGACCATCTCCTCCCCCACGCCCGGGGTGCGGATCGCCTCGAACCGCGCCCGCGCGGCGGGCGGGTACTGCGCCCAGCTCAGCGGCCGCACGATCGTCTCCATGAAGGCGATGCCGCGGACCCTCCCGGGGTGGCGGGCGGCCCGGTCGAAGGCGAGCGCCCCGCCCCAGTCCTGACCGACCAGCACCACCTCGTCGAGCCCGAGGGCGTCGAACCACGCGTCCAGGTAGCGGGCGTGGTCCTCGAAGCGGTACTCCCCGCCCGGCTTTCCGGAGCGGCCCATCCCGATGAGGTCCGGGGCCAGGACGCGGACCCCGCCCTCGATCCGGGGCAGGACGCCCCGCCAGAGGTGGGAGGAGGTCGGGTTGCCGTGCAGGAACACGAAGGGGACACCGCCGGACCGGGCGCCGGCGACACCGTGGTCCTCGTAGTACATCGTCGAGTCGAGTACGTCGATCGTGGGCATGAGTGGCCCCTTCCGGCAATCGTTGACCTAACTAACGTTGGTGACACGAACGAAACTATACCGTTAGTGCCACTAACGCAATGGGTACCATCGCCCCATGACCACGGAAGAGAACGGACCCCTCGTCCCCGCACGGCTGCGCGAACTGCCCAGCCGGCTGCTGGGACAAGCCTCCACCCACGCGCAGCGACTCGTGAGCGAGGGCCTGAGCGGGGCAGATGCTCACAAATGGCACTATGCGGCCCTGGTCGCCCTGGAGGAGTCCGGCCCGGCGAGCCAGGCCACCCTCAGCGCCCGCACCGGCATCCACCGCAGCGACCTGGTCGCCGTCATCAACGAACTCGCCGCACGCGCACTGGTGGAGCGGACCCCCGACCCCGAGGACCGCCGGCGCAACGTCATCACCCTCACACCGCCCGGCCGGCGGCAACTGCGCACACTGGAACAGATCCTCGCCGCGGCCCAGGAGGAACTACTGGCCCCGCTGTCCACCCAGGAGCGGGAGCAGCTCACCCGCCTGCTGGGCCGCATCGTCGACCATCACGCGTACGGGCACCCTGTCATGGGACCTGATGGCCGGTAACTTCCACTCAATTCACCCATTTGCCGCACCCAGCGCAAGGGTCATCTCATATCTGAGATAGCGTGCCCCCATGGCAGACGACTACCTCGTACGCATCGGCAAGCTCATCCGTGACGCCCGGCAGCACCGGGGCTGGACACAGAGTCAGCTCGCCGACGCCCTCGGCACCAGCCAGAGCGCAGTGAACCGCATCGAGCGCGGCAACCAGAACATCAGCCTTGAGATGATCGCCCGGATCGGCGAAGCGCTCGACAGCGAGATCGTCTCCCTCGGCTATGCCGGCCCGATGCACCTGCGCGTGGTCGGCGGCCGCCGTCTGTCCGGCGCCATCGACGTCAAGACGAGCAAGAACGCGTGCGTCGCCCTGCTCTGCGCCTCGCTGCTCAACAAGGGCCGTACGGTGCTGAGGCGGGTGGCCCGCATCGAGGAGGTCTACCGCCTCCTGGAAGTCCTGAACTCCATCGGCGTGCGCACCCGCTGGATCAACGACGGCGTGGACCTGGAGCTGATCCCGCCGGCCCGCCTCGACATGGAGGCCATGGACGCGGACGCGGCCCGCCGGACCCGGAGCATCATCATGTTCCTGGGCCCGCTGCTGCACCGCATGGAAACGTTCCGCCTGCCCTACGCGGGCGGCTGCGACCTCGGTACCCGCACCATCGAGCCGCACATGATCGCCCTGCGCCGCTTCGGCCTGGACATCACCGCGACCGAGGGCATCTACCACGCGAAGGTCGTACCCGGGATCTCCCCGGACCGCCCGATCGTGCTGACCGAGCGCGGGGACACCGTCACCGAGAACGCGCTGCTGGCCGCCGCCCGGCACGACGGTGTGACCGTCATCCGCAACGCCTCCTCCAACTACATGGTCCAGGACCTGTGCTTCTTCCTGGAGGCCCTGGGCGTCCGGGTCGACGGCGTCGGCACCACCACGCTCACCGTCCACGGCGTCCCGAGCATCGACGTGGACGTGGACTACTCCCCCTCCGAGGACCCGGTCGAGGCGATGAGCCTGCTCGCCGCCGCGGTCGTCACGGAGTCGGAACTCACCATCCGCCGGGTGCCGATCGAGTTCATGGAGATCGAACTCGCGGTCCTGGAGGAGATGGGCCTGGACCACGACCGCTCGGCGGAGTACACCGCCGACAACGGCCGCACCCGCCTGGTCGACCTCACGGTCCGCCCCTCGAAGCTCGAAGCCCCGATCGACAAGATCCACCCCATGCCGTTCCCCGGGCTGAACATCGACAACGTCCCCTTCTTCGCGGCCATCGCCGCCGTGGCGCAGGGCCAGACCCTGATCCACGACTGGGTGTACGACAACCGGGCCATCTACCTGACGGACCTGAACCGCCTCGGCGGCCGCCTCCAGCTCCTCGACCCCCACCGCGTCCTGGTCGAGGGCCCCACGCGCTGGCGCGCGGCGGAAATGATGTGCCCGCCGGCCCTGCGCCCGGCGGTGGTCGTCCTCCTGGCGATGATGGCGGCCGAGGGCACCTCGGTACTGCGCAACGTCTACGTGATCAACCGCGGCTACGAGGAACTGGCCGAGCGCCTCAACTCGGTGGGCGCCCAGATCGAGATCTTCCGCGACATCTAGGCAGCCGGTCATACAGGGATCAGTCAGGGCATTGCCCGAAGCCCTGAAAACTGGCCTCCGGCCTGCGGAAATACCTCGAACGGCCGATTGACTGACGCTACATCGGTCTCTGAGCGCTGATGACCTGAGGCTCCGTCACCCTTCACGGAGGGGGACGGGGCCTCGGTCGTTTCATGGTGTTTGCCCATAGAAGCCCAGGCCAGAGCTGGATCGACTTCCTGACCGTCATCGAGGACTGCATGATGCGCACCTCGTAAGGCCGCAGCCTCGTCGCGATCAGAACCAAGGCCGATGAGAGCCGGGCGTGCGAGATGCCGGCCGACTTCTTCTTCCGGTACATCGAGCGCCGTAGAAGAGTTCGACGCCGATGGCGGCCAGTTCCTCCCGGCGCCCCTTGAAGATCCGGGCCACGTGCGCGGAGGCGTTGTCCAGTGCGACAGTGCACGGCCACACGCGAGAGAAGCCTGCTGGCGGCTTTTCCAGCGCGTCGGCACCGCCAGGCAGGCCGGCCGGTTTCGTGCACACGAACTCCAGCAGCATGGCCGCGTCGATCTTCCCGCAGGTCTTCTCCCACAACAGGTCGGCATGCCGGCCCACGGCCAGGGCGCCGAGCACGTTCACGCGCCGGCCCTTCTTGTCCTCGCGCGGCACCACGGCACGCTGCCCTGCCCGTGACCAGCTGTATCCCGTGGGCATGGTCGGAGCGAACCCGCTCTCGTCGAGGAAGTACAAGTCCCTCACGCCCGCATGCGCGCCCAACCGTAGAGCCGTAAAGCCTCCAGCTCGGCGCAGGCAGCCTGTTGGAGGACGGGGTCGGCCTTGTGCCGCAGCGTGTCCCTGGTCCGTTTCCACCGGAACCCGTCCCGGTGCAGTGACTCGGTCAGCCACGCCGCCGAGACCCGAACCCCTCGCTCGGCGGCCAGCCATTCGCACAACGCGGCGGCAGTACACCTCCGGCCCTGCCGGGCAGACACGTCCAGGCGAGCGGCCAGCGCTTCGGGGTCCTCACGGGTGACCGAAGCCCGACGGCCCGACCGAGGGGCGTCCGCCAGCACGTCGAATCCCCCGGCGAGGCAGCCCCTGCCTGCCCCGTCTCATACCCGAACGGCAGCCGCACAGCACCGAGACCGCTCAGTGCCCTCGGTCAGGGCATGTCGAGTTCGGGCAAGGAGAAGAAGCCGGTGATTGCCTGCACCGTTCGTTCCTCGTTGTCATCTCTGTCAAGATCTTCCGTCGGCCCGATCAGATTCGCCGCTATGAGGACGGGCAGCAGCAGATCGGGCTCCTCGCCCACTCGGTCGAATGGATTCTCGAAGCTGAAGCCGGTGATCAGGTTCCCGTCGCGGTAGTACTCGATCCATGGACCGTGGGCCTTCGCCCAGCACGGCTCGGTCACGAAGACGACGAGTTCGCCGCCGTCCGGGCACAGCCGCTGGTAGTGGGCAAGGTCGTAGTCGCCGGTGTCCCAACTGAGCATGTCGTGCATCATCAGCCCCCAGCCGGTTCCCTTGCCGTACGCGAGTGGCATTCGCCGCTGACCGAGGAGTCCTCGCACGAGCGCGTCCAGAGGCAACCCTCGGAAGAAGACGACGTTGGTCTCCTGATGGTGTGGGAGCGCGCGGTGTATCCAATGCATCATGCCGGGCACCGTAGAGGAACCCACTGACACAGCCTTGCGGCCGTCCGCCGCCGTCGAAACAACGACCGGCTAGGCAACACCGGGCACAGGGCAGGCCCACCGGTCGTCAGCCTGGACGGCCAAAGGATCAGCACTCGACTTCACCGAAACCGCTTAGTACTCCAGCAGTACATCGTGATCTTCACGTTCGAGCGGCTTGAAGGCGTGCGCGAGCATGGCCAGGGTGACCCAGCGGGACCAGGACGGGTAGCGGCGGACCTGGTGCTCGTCCAAGGCCGCCAGGCCCTTGCCGGACTGGCAAAACTCCCCGGCCCGCCACCTTGATCCAGCGACGCGCACCAGGGTGGTCAGCGGCACTGCGGCGGCCGGCGAGTAGCAGCGGTAGTACGCGAGTTCGCCGGTTCTGCGGTTGCGGCGGATCAGCAACTGCCGGCTCCCGGGCCGGGGGTCGGTGAGGTCGATGACGGCCCAGTCGTAGAAGCGGTGGCCCTTGGCTCCGCTCCCTGCGGACAGCTTCTGCCAGGCCCTCTTGGGCACCTTCCTGGCCAGCGTGTCCGCGCGGAACTTCCCGGCGTCTGTGGTGACTTCGTGCGAGCAGGCCACCGCGAGAACGTGGCCGGTGCCGCGTTCCTCCAGCGCGGCGCGTAGCGTCGGGTTGCCGCCGTGGACCTCGTCTCCCGCGAGCCAGGCGCCCCGGTGGCCGGCGTCCAGGAATCGGGTGACCATGCGGGCGGCAAGCTGCGGTTTGGTCGCGAATTCGGTCGTGTCACCGAGTCCGGCGGCCCGGCAGCGGTCGGGGTCCGAGGTCCGAGGTTCAGAAACGCGGAACGTACAGTTCCCGGTCTACCGCGGCGTGTCCGCGGCGGCCGGCGTAGACGAGATGGACGGCGACCTGCGCGTTCTCGACCCTGCCCGCGGTGCCGGTGTACTGGCGCTGGACACCGACGGTGTCGGTGCCCTTCTTCACGTCGCCGGTCTCGTCGACCACCAGAACCGCCTGGTCGTCCCGCAGATGCTCCGCCACGCAGGCCCGCACGTCGTCGCGGACCTGGTCGGCGTCCCACTTGGCCCGCCCGAGCAGGTGCTGCATGCCGTCCGGGGTGCTCTCTCCGGCCCACTCTGCGATGGTCCGGCAGTTTTTGCGCGGCAGGTCCGACAGCAGGCCGAGCACCAACCGCCCGACCCGACGTCGGGGTTCGACCCGTGCGAACCGGCCCGCGATCCGGGCCATCAGGCCCTCGAACGCCTCCTGCTGGCGGGCAGGGTCTACGCTGCGACCTGTGGCCACCGCATGATCTTCAGTCTTCACACACCGATGATCAACGGTGGCCGCACCCGTCTCCGCAGCGCGTCAGGGTCGCGCAGCGTCTGCCTGCCGTCATGTGTCTGGAGGACTTGTGCAACGTGGCGAAGTCTGGTGGGTCCAGTTCGACGAGCGGAGGTTGGTCGTACTGCTGTCGGGAGACGACACGTCCGGGATCCGGGTGATGCAGGTCGTCGCTCCGGCGGGCGTCGACATCAGCGGTCTGGGCATCGAAGTGACGGTCGGCGCCGGTGAAGGACTGCCGTTCGAAGGCGTGCTGCGGCTCGCGTTCCCGCGTCCAGGCTTCACCCCGTGCACGTGGCTGACCACTGTGTCCCGGGACGACCTGATAGAGCGGGCGGCCGTCCTGTCCTCCGTGAAGCTCAGCGAGATTGACGACGCCCTCCGACTCGCTGAACAAGCGCAGGAGCGGACCCCGGCCACGACCGCGAAGCTCGGCGAGACAAGGGATGCCCTCCGTCTCGGTGAACTCGGGTAGGCGGAGAAGGAGCCGACGTCCGCGACGGCGTGGGCGATCTCGGGCGAGATGATCGACGCCGGCCACCTGCCGCCTCGGCGCCCCTCACCACCGAGATCACGATCTACGGCTGGAGTATTGGCCCTCAGTGACGCCGTCTGACCGGCTCTGTCTCCTCCCGTCCCATGCCGAAGGCCCCCATCGACGCCACGGCGGGAGCCTTGGACGTGCACCGGGTCAGACGGACTGCTCGATGTGCTCGATGTGCTCGAAGATGTCGGCGTCGGTCTGCCGCTGCCATTCGGGCAGCTCGGACCAGTCGGCGACGTAGCCGGGCTTCGGGTCGGGGATGTGCTTGTGGATCTGCGCGATCCAGCACAGCGCGACGAACCGGCCCTTCTGTTCCCGGCTCAGCTTGTCCGTCCGGCCGCTGCTCACCTGGACGAAGTCGCGGACCTGACCGAAGACGGCCGCGGCCGATTCCCGCTCCCACTCGGGGGTTTCGTCCCACGGGGCGATGTAGCCCGCCTTCGGCTCCCCGGGGAAGTGCTTCTTCACGCCGGCGATCCACGCCTCACGGAAAGCCCGGCCCTCGTCGTTCACCCCTATCCCCTTCGTCATCAGACGGTCGCCCCGATCTTCTGGGAGAACCTGCGCAGGCCCGGCGTCTCCGGGTGCATCAGCAGCAGCTCCGATGTGATCGCCCGCACCTTCGGCCGGGCCGCTTCCTCCGGCGCGTACGACGCCAGGGCGCGGAGTGCGTGGAAGGTCTTCTCCGGCTCGTCCAGGGCCTGCCAGACCCGGGCGACGTCCATGCACATCCGGCCCCGGCGCTCGGCGGTCGGCAGACGGCGCGAGTCGAGCTTCTCCGCGTACGTCAGGGCCTGCTCGTCCTCGCCGAGCGCATGGTGCACGCTGATCCGGAACCCCTGCGTCTGGGCCTGGCCGAACTCCCCGGGAACGTAGAGCCGCTGTGCGGCCGTCTCGCGGCGCTTCGCCGTCTCCTCGGCCTCTCCGATCAACTCCATCGCCTGCCCCCGCCAACCGGCCTGCGCAGCGCTGTACGAGGCCGTCAGCATCAGCGTGCCCCGCATCGCGAGTTCATCCGGCTGCTGCCCCAGCCGGCCAGCCGCTTCGTGCAGGTGGTCGATCGCGGCCTGGTAGTCCCCGCTGCGCCGCAGGGACACGCCCATGGAGTGCGCGGCCTCACCCATCACCACCGGGTTGCCCGTCAGCTGCGCCTGGAACCGCGCGCGCTCGGCCGCCACCCAGGCCATGCCCTGAGAGTTCTTGATCGCCAGCTGTGCGAGGAGCACGTAGGCGCGGGCCGCGATGTCGTGGGCCTGCGAGGCGAGCGAGCCGGAGATCAGTGACGGCAGGGTCCGGCCCAGCTTGCCGTACTGGGCCGCCTGAAACACCGTCCGGGCCTCGGTGAGCGCGGCGAAGAGCGCTGCACGCGACGCCGGCCGTGCTTCGGGAAGGCGGAACAGGGAGCGTTCCACCAGTTCCTTCGGGTCGACGGCCGCGGCGGAGGCGTTACCAGGCATGGCGGCGGCGATGCCGACTCCCAGCCCGAGCGCAAGCACTTTTCGGCGGTGCACGTCATCCCCCTCGAGTCCGACATCAGCAGCGGTCAGCCCCAGAACACCACACAAAGCGGCCAGCATGTTCTCGTCCGGCTGGAAACCGCAGGGTTCCCCGCCGCACCTCCTTCGACAGACGGCAGGAGCGAAGCCATGACCCAGCCCCTGCCTGGCCGAAGCCCCCTGGCCCGACAGCTCGAAGACCAGCCCGACAAGCGCATCCCGTGGGTCGTCTTCGCCGTCGAGGCCGACATCACCGGGATGTACGGCCAGCCGTCCCCGGGCCTGATGGCGAGAGCGAAACGCGGCTGGCGGAACCTCGGTGCTCTGCGCGCCCGCATCGACCCGGCTGACGAGGACACCGCTGCCGAGGGAGGCCGGGGATGAGCAGGCTGCCCGTCTCGACACGACGATGCCCTGTCTCCGGGCAACAGGAGTACGGGGCATCGCCTGTTCGGGCTACTCGTTCCACCACGGCGCGCCGTAGCACTCAGCCTGCGGCAACTTCGTACGCGAAGGCCGCTGCGGGCACGATCAGGTGCCGGCCCTCAAACCCGGCCACAGGGCAGGACGCCTCCGAGCCCCCTGTGCAGTCCGCGGCCCGTCGTCGGTGCCTCCGCCTCCCGCGAAGGCGCCGACGACGGCCTTTCACGCTCGTGTCATGGTCGCGGAGCCGGAACCCAGCTCGTGGGGTCGGAGGCCGTCTGTTCGCCCGTCGTCAGATTCTTCACCTCGTGCGCCGCGCCCTCCTCGAAAGGCGGGAACCAGACGAACGGGATGCCCTTCCGGGACGCGTAGCGGACCTGCTTGGCCACCTTGTCGGCCTGGTGGTAGAGCTCGACGTTCATCCCCCGCCCGCGCAGGCGCGCGGCCGTGCTCTCGGCTTCGCTCAGGCGATCGGCCCGCGGGATGACCACGAGAACGTCGCTGGGGCACTTCGCGCGGGTCTCCAGGAGCCCCTCCGCCAGGAGTTTGGCGAAGATGCGCGTCAGTCCGATCGACATTCCCACTCCCGGAAGGCTGCGCCGGATGAAGGATCCGCTCAGGTTCTCGTAGCGCCCGCCGGAGCAGATGCTGCCGTAGTTCGGCCAGTCGACGAACTTTCCCTCGTAGACCGTTCCCGTGTAGTAGTCGAGCCCACGAGCGATCGAGAGGTCGGCGACGACGCTGCCGGCCGGCAGGTTGCCGAGGGAATCCAGTACGTAGCTCAGCTCGCCGAGGCCTTCGGTGAGCAGATCGGACGTCACTCCCAGGCCCTTGATGTCGTCCACGACGGCCGGGCCGGTGCCGCGCATCCGAGCGAGCGCGAGGCAGGAATCGACGGTCCGTGCGGACAGGCCGACTTCGCCGGAGAGAATCCTCGCAACGCCCTCGGGACCGGCCTTGTCCAGCTTGTCGACGGCGCGGATCACGGCCGACGGATCGTCGATGCCGAGCCCCTCGTAGAATCCCTGAAGGACCTTCCGGTTGTTGATGTTGATCGTCCAGGCGGGCAGATCCAGGCTGGTCATGATCTCGTGGATCACGCGCGGCAGCTCGGCATCGAAGTACAGCGGCAGGTGGTCGACGTTGATCACGTCGATGTCACATTGGGTGAATTCGCGGAATCGCCCGTCCTGAGCCCGCTCACCGCGCCATACTCGCTGCATCTGATAGCGCTTGAACGGGAACACGAGCTCGTTGAAGTGCTGGGCCGTGTAGCGCGCGAACGGCACGGTCAGATCGAAGTGAAGGCCGATCCGGGAGTCACTCGCGTCATCGGCATCTTCCTGCAGCCTTCGCAGCGCATACACCTCGTTGGAGGTTTCGCCCTTGGCGGTGAGTACGGAAAGGGGCTCCACCGAGGGCGTCTCGATCGAGCAGAACCCGTACCTCTCGAAACCCGACCGAATGAGATCGAGCCACTTCTGCTCAACCATGCGGATTTCAGGCAGCCATTCGGGAAATCCGCTGACGGGAACAGGGCGGACCCGCGGGGACTCGGTCATCGGCGGCACTCTCTCTTCGCTCCGAGGCTTCGGCATTCGAGTTGCGCCGACCGGGACGCATCCGCGGCCTCGCGCGAACGCCGGTGACCAGCGTCTTACAAAGACCTGTGCGCCATCAACCGAGTTGAAGCGGCGCGCGACGGACATCGGCACGTCGAACCGCTTGCATCTCACCCCTCGTCAACACTAGTAGCGAATTCAACCTTCTGGGTATCTTGAACGCCGCTCAACGAGCACTACGACCCAGGAGTTCCCGATGACCATGCCGCCCCGCCGCAAGTCGATGACGGTGAAGATGCGCTGCAGAGGCGTCCTCACCGTCATGGCCGCCGTTCTGTCGCTCGCCGCCTGCGACCCGGCCGCGCCGGCCACCACCCCGAGCACCAGCGCCGCCGTCACCGTCAGTGCGAGCCCCAGCCCCAGTCCCTCCGCGGTGTCGGCCAGCCCGAGTCCGAGCGCCAGTGCGACCCCGACCGCCGACCCCACCACGGCGGCGCCGACCCCTCAGGTCCCGGTCGCCGAGCCCACCACCCAGGCGCCCGCGCCCACCAAGGCCGCCCCCGCCCCGCCGGCTCCCACCCGTACCCGCACCCAGGCGCCCGCGCCGGAGCCCACCAAGGCGAGCACCGACTGCTATCCCCGCTCCAACGCCGGCAACTGCTACCGGGCCGGTCAGATATGCCGGAAGGCCGATGTCGGTACGTCCGGCCGCGACGCCAACGGGCGCACGATCCACTGCCGTGACGACGACAGCGTGGGCCAGCGCTGGGGCTACTGACCGCCCACGGAGCGCCGGTTCCTACGCCGCCTGCGGGGTGAAGGGGTGGAGGGAGTCCATCCCCGGCTGGACGAGGCCGAAGGTGCTCTCCGGGACCTCGTTCCAGGCGCCGGGGAGGTCGCCGAGGGGTTCGGAGACGACCAGGCGGGTTTCGTCGGAGACCTCCTGGAGGAACTCCATGTCGGGGTGCAGCCTGCGCAGCGCGTCCACCCGGCTGCTGTAGAACAGCGACCTCGACTCACCCCGGGTGGAGTAGCGGAAGGCCCACAGGCGTTCGCCGTCGCTGATGGCGAGGGTCATCTGGAGCGGGTACTCCACGCCGTGCTCGCGGCCGACCCGCTCCACCACGCCCGCCATCCGGGCCACCGCGCCCGGCGGGTCCGCCTCCAGGCCCAAGGTGAGCGAAAGGTGGAACATCACCTCGGAGTCCGTCGAACCCTCGACTTCGGGGTACAGCGCGGGGTCGATGAGCAGGGTGAGTTCCCGCCGCATCCGGTGGAAGTCGGTGATGGCCCCGTTGTGCATGAACAGCCAGCGGCCGTGCCGGAACGGGTGACAGTTCGTCTGCTGCACCGCCGTGCCGGTCGATGCCCGGATGTGGGCGAAGAACAGCGGGGACCGGACGTGGTCCGCGATCTCCCGCAGGTTGCGGTTGTTCCAGGCGGGGCCGATGTCCCTGAAGGTCGCCGGGGTGGCCGTGTCCTCCTCCGTGTACCACCCGACACCGAATCCGTCGCCGTTCGTCGTCTCCACACCCAGCTTGGAGTGCAGGCTCTGGTCGATCAGCGAGTGGGCCGGTTTGTAGAGGATGGTTTCGAGCAGCAGGGGTGTTCCCGAATACGCGAGCCACCGACACATGAGCCATCACCTCGGGGGTGCAACGCAGATAACCCCTCCATTGTGGCCGCGCCCCCTGCTGATCGCCACGCGGAACGGGCCGACCCTCGGGCGGGCGGGGGTGGTGGTCATCCGGCCACTCATCGGCCTGAACGAACGCCGTCCTCGCCAGGTGCGCGCGGGCGCGGCAGAATCGGCCTTCCGTAGGACGAAGGGGCGGCCATGGCAGTGGGAACGAACTCCGGAGCGGATACGGGGAAGGCGGTGCCGGTGCCCGGGCTTGCCGGGGTGCCGTTGCTCGGGTCGCTCTTCGACCTGAAGTCCGACTCCCTCGGTACCTATCTGCGGGCCCAGCACCAGCACGGTGACCTGGTACGGATCACGGCCGGTCCGCCCGGCATGCGTGCCGAGTTGTACTGCGTCTTCTCCCCCGCGGGCGCCCAGCAGGTGCTCGCCTCCGACGCGGCCCGCTTCCGCAAGGACAACCACTTCTACCAGGAGGTCCGGGAGTCCTTCGGCAACGGGCTGCTCACCAGTCAGGACGAGGACTACCTGCGCCAGCGCCGCCTCGTGCAGCCGCTGTTCACCCGGCGCCGGGTGGACGGCTACGCCGAGGTGATCGCCGCCGAGACCGCATCGGTGCTCACCGCCTGGGGCGAAGCCCCGGGCGGCGTCGTGGACGTCTCCGACGAGATGACGCACCTCGCCCTGCGCGCCGTCGCCCGCATCCTCTTCGGCACCGACGTCGAGGCCACCGCCGATGTCGTGACCGGATGTTTCCCGGTCATCACCGACTACGTGCTGCGCCGCGGCTACTCACCCGCCAACATCCCGCGCGATTGGCCCACCCCCGGCAACCGGCGCGCGGCCGCCGCGATGGACGAGCTCTACGGGGTGTGCGACCGGATCATCGCGGAGCGCCGGCGCGCCGGGGCCGGTGCCGGGGCCGGGGCCGGGGCCGACGCTCCCGGCGAGGATCTGCTGACGCTGCTCGCCGGCGCCCGGAGTTCGGACGACGGGGAGTTCGACGCCGCCGAGCTGCGCGACCAGGTGCTGATCTTCCTGCTCGCCGGGCACGAGACGACCGCCACCTCTCTCTGCTTCGCCCTGCACCTGCTGGCCCGCCACCCCGTGGAGCAGTCCCGGGCCCGCGAGGAGATCTCCCGCGTCCTGGGCGGCCGTACGCCCGGCGCCGCCGACCTGGACCGGCTTCCGTACCTCACCCAGGTCCTCAAGGAGGCCATGCGGCTCTATCCGGCCGCGCCGGTCATCGGGCGCAAGGCCGTCGCCGCCACCCGGGTCGGGGAGCACACCGTCCCCGCGGGCGCGGACGTGATCCTGGCGCCCTGGGTGACGCACCGCCACCCCGACTACTGGCCGGACCCGGACCGCTTCGACCCCGAGCGCTTCACGCCCGAGGCGGAGGCGGGGCGGCCGCGCTACGCCTGGTTCCCGTTCGGCGGGGGGCCGCGCGCGTGCATCGGGCAGCACTTCTCGATGCTGGAGTCGGTGACAGCGCTGGCGATGATCCTGCGGGCCTACGAGTTCGAGGCCGTGGACACCGAGATCCCGGTCAGCGCCGGGATCACCCTGCAGACGAAGGGCCCGGCGCGCTGCCGGATCCGCCGCCTGGACGGATGACGGCGGTCCGGACGCGGCCCGGCCGCACGCCGTGCTCCACGCCGCGCTCCAGGCCGTGCTCCGGGCCGGATATTGGGATGCGGGCAGGTCAGGGCGGGTCGTAGGGTCGATGCCCGTGGAACCACTCACCGAGAAACAGATCCGCTCGTCCTTCGTGAACTGCACGAAGGGCGAGGCGGCGCGGCTGCGGCTGCCGCTCGACTTCGCCGAACTGCCCTGGAAGGACCTGGACTTCCTGGGGTGGGTGGACCCGGGAGCGCCCCTGCGGGCGCATCTCGTGCTGCCCCGGGAGGGCGGTGGCGGTCCGCTGGGCATCTCGCTGCGCGTACCGGCCGTCGGCCGCACCAGCGTGGTGAAGTCCAGCCTGTGCCAGATCTGCCTGACCGGTCACGCCTCCTCCGGGGTCACCCTGCTGGCCGCCCCGCTGGCGGGCGCCCGCGGCCGCGAGGGCAACACGGTCGGCACGTACATCTGCGCGGACCTCGCCTGCCCCCTGTACGTCCGCGGCAAGCGGCAGCCGAAGCTGCGCGCCGGGCGGTACGAGGAGTCCCTGACGCTGGACGAGCGGCTCGCCCGTATGTCCGACAACCTGGACGCCTTCGCGGCCCGCGTCACCGCCGCGTAGCAGGGCCGAAGGCCCCCGCGGACCTCAGGTCCGGTCTGCCGCCGGATGGTGGTTGCCCTGCAGGCGTGCGAGGTCCGATGGGCGGACCTGGATGACGAACAGCGCGATCAGTGCTCCGACCAGGGTGAACAGGGACGCCACGACGAAGGCCGCGCTGATGCCCGAGGTGAGGACCTGGTCGCCCCACGGTTTGGGGAGCTGTCCGGTGCGCTGGAAGAAGGCCTTCTGCACCGGGCCGGCGGTGCTGAGGAAGTCCGGGATCTGCTGCTTGGCCTCGTTGCGGCTCGCCGTGCCGTAGACGGTCACCAGGATCGACAGGCCCAGCGAGCCGCCCACCTGTTGCATCGTGTTCAGCAGTCCGGAGGCCGCTCCCGACTCCCGGTCGGTGACGTTGGACAGGGCCATCAGCGTCAGCGAGACGAACTGCAGGCCCATGCCGAGGGCGAAGAGGAGCATCGGGCCCAGGATGCTGCCGAGGTACGTCGAGTTGACGTCGGTCTGTGTCAGCCAGGCGAGTCCGGCCGCCGAGGACAGCGCGCCGGTGACCATGAAGGGCTTGGGGCCGAACTTCGGCAGCAGTTTCGCGGTGATCGCGGCGCCCACGGCGATCACCGCGCTGACCGGCAGGAAGGCGAGGCCGGCCTGGATCGGGCTGAAGCCCAGCACGATCTGCACGAAGAGGGTCAGGAAGAAGAACATGCCGAAGATCGCGCAGGCGAGCATGAGCATGATGCCGTAGGTCCCGGCCCGGTTGCGGTCGGCGAACATGTGCAGCGGGGTGATCGGCTGCGGCGAGCGCCGTTCGTTGAGGACGAAGAGGGTCAGCAGGACCACGGCGGCGCCGAAGGAACCGAGGGTGACCGGGTCGCGCCAGCCCTCCTGGGACGCCCTGATGAAGCCGTAGACGAGCGAGACCATGCCCAGGGTGGACAGCAGCGCGCCCGCGAAGTCGAAGTGTCCCGGGTGGCGTTCGGACTCGTGCAGGACCTTGGTGGCCAGCACGGCGATCACGATGGCGATGGGGACGTTCACGAAGAGCACCCAGCGCCAGTCGAGCCATTCGACGAGGATGCCGCCCGCGAGGAGTCCGATCGCGCCGCCGGCGGCCGAGACGCCGGCGAACACGCCGAACGCCCGGTTGCGGGCCGGGCCTTCGCGGAAGGTGGTGGTGATCAGCGCGAGGGAGGTCGGCGAGGCGATGGCGCCGCCGACGCCCTGAAGGGCGCGTGCGGCCATCAGCTGGCCCTCGTTCTGGGCGAGTCCGCCGAGCAGCGAGGCGAGCCCGAAGAGCAGGACGCCGAAGATGAAGACGCGTTTGCGGCCGAGGATGTCGCCGGTGCGGCCGCCGAGGAGCAGAAGTCCGCCGAAGGCGAGGGTGTAGGCGTTGACGACCCAGGAAAGGCTCTCGGTCGAGAAATCGAGAGCGGTCTGGATGTGCGGCAGCGCGATGTTCACGATCGTGATGTCGAGAACCACCATGAGTTGGCAGGAGGCGATGACGAACAGGGCGAGTCCGCTGCCGCTTCCCCGGACCTTGCCTTCGGTCCCGCTGTTGCTCGGCGATGCGTTCGGATCCACCTTTTCGACGCTAAGCCCGCGCCTCTGGGGTCACCACTCGAACAGCCTAGTAATGGTGACATTTCACATGTCACACTACGATCATGGATGACTTCCTCAGGCTCTCCGCGAGCACGGCCCGCTTCACCTACGGCGCCCCGCGCGCCTTCTCCTTCGGGGACGGCGGCCGACTGCTCTGGTTCCTCCGGTCGACGGGCCCCACCGACGCCTTCGACTCGCTCTGGGTGCTCGACACCACCACCGGCGCCGAGACCCGGCTCGCCGATCCCCGCGAACTGTGCCCCGAGCCCGGACCTCTCCCCGTGGCCGAACGCCGGCTGCGCGAGCGGACCCGGCTCGTCGCCGCCGGCATCGGCTCGTACGCCCTCTCCGGCGACGGCCTGCACGCCGTCTTCGCGCTGTACGGGCGGCTCTTCGAGGTCGCCGCGGGCGGAGCCGGAACACCCAAGGAGATCCCGGCCGCCGGACCCGCGCTGGACCCGCGGCCGAACGCCGACGGCTCGCGCACCGCGTACGTCGCCGACGACGTCCTGTACGTCGCCCCGGGCGGCCGGATCAGCCCGGACGACGGGGCCCGCTGGGGCCTCGCCGAATTCGCCGCCGCCGAGGAGCTGGGCCGCCACCGGGGCCACTGGTGGTCCCCGGACGGGGTCACCCTGCTGGCCGCCCGCGTCGACGAATCCGCCCTCCAGCGGCGCTGGTTCGCCGACCCGGCGCACCCGGAGCTGCCGGCCGAGGACTTCGCCTACCCCGAGGCCGGCGGGCCCAACGCCGACGTCCAGCTGTGGGTGCTCGGCGACGGCGGGACCCGGATACGGCTCGACTGGGACGCCGGCACCTACCCGTACGTCTCCGACGCGGGCTGGGAGTCCGCCACCGAGATCCTGCTGACCGTCCAGGACCGGCTCCAGCGATGCGTCCTGCTGCTCTCCGCCGACCCGGCCACCGGCCGCACCCGGGAGCTGTCCCGCACCACGCACCCGCAGTGGGTGGACCCCCTGGTCCCCGGCACCCCGGCCCGCCTCGCCGACGGGCGGATGCTGACCTCCGCCGACACCCCGGGCGGCGCCGCCCGCGCCCTCGCGGTGGACGGCGAACTGCTGACCGGGGACGGCATCCAGGTCCGCGCGGTGGCCGGGGTTCACGAAGGCCTGCTGCTGATCGAGGCGGGCCTGCGCGACCCGTCCGAGCAGCAGGTGCTGCTGCTGGACCCGGCCACCGGGGAGCTGACCCCGGTCGCCGACGGGCCCGGCGTGCACACCGTGGCCGCGTCCGCCGGGACCCTGCTGCTGACCTGCGCCGACGCCGACGGGGTACGGCGCACCGTACGCACCCCCGACGGGCGGGAGTTCACCCCCGCCGACCTGTCCGAGCCGCTGCCCCACCGGGTGGACGCGATCCTGGAGCGGGTCACCGAGCACGGCATCCCCACCGCCCTCGTACTGCCCCGCGACCACGTCCCCGGCCGGCGGCTGCCCGTCCTGGTCGACGGCTACGGCGGCCCCGGCATGCAGGACGTCACCGCCGACCAGCGCCGCCGCCAGCACCGCCAGTGGTGGGCCGACCAGGGCTTCGCGGTGGTCACCATCGACAACCGGGGCACCCCGTACGTCTCCCCCGCCTACACGCACGCCATGTACCGCGGCTTCTCCGAGGTCACCCTCGACGACCAGATCGCGGCGCTCCAGGCGCTCGCCGCCCGCCACCGCGACCTCGACCTCGGCCGGGTCGGGGTGCGCGGCTGGTCGTACGGCGGCTACCTCGCGGCCATGGCGGTGCTGCGCCGCCCGGACGTCTTCCACGCGGCGGCCGCCGGGGCCGCGCCGACCGACTTCCGGCACTACGACACGGCGTACACCGAGCGGTACCTGGGACTCCCGCAGGAGCAGCCCGAGGTGTACGAGCGGGACTCCCTCATCCCGGACGCCCCGCAACTGTCCCGCCCCCTGCTGCTGATCACGGGCCTGGCCGACGACAACGTCCACCCGTCCCACACCCTGCGCCTCTCCCAGGCGCTGACGGACGCGGGCCGCCCGCACCAGCTGCTGGCCCTCCCCGGCGTCACCCACATGACCCCGGGCGGCACCCGGGAGAAGCTGATGGCGCTGGAGCTGGAGTTCTTCCGCCGCGAACTGGCCTGAGCACCGTCCCCCGCGCCCCGCCGGCCCCGACACCGGCGGGGCGGTCAGGGCTGCGGGGCGAAGACCATCCGGATCAGGGCGGTGACGACCACGGCTGCCACCGGTGCGTACCACCAGCGCCGCAGCCGGCCGGTGTTCACGCAGACGGCCGTGACCGCGAGGGCCAGGAGTTCCACCGCCAGGCCGAACCCGGCCATCAGGCGCGCCGTATCCGTCACCGTACGGTCCCAGGGCCCCTCGGACTCGGTGAGCAGCGCGTTGAGAACGAAGAAGCCCGCCACGGTGTGCAGCACCAGCAGGAGGGCCGCCGCTCCGGCCGTCACCGCGCGCAGCGGGTTCCGGAAGGCACTCGCGGACTCCGGATCAGCGTTCATGACCGCGACCCTAACCGGCGGGGTCCGCACCGTACGGCGGTGCCCCGAAGACGCCTTCGGCTCCGGGGCACCGCCGCTTCCCATGGGTCCCCGTCAGTCACCAGGGAAGTGGCAGGCCACCTCGCGGGCGGCGGCGGGCCGCAGCGGCGGGCGGTCGGTGCGGCAGATCTGCTGCGCCTTGGGACAGCGCGGGTGGAAGGTGCAGCCCGGGGGTGGAGCGGCCGGGCTCGGCGGGTCGCCGAGCAGCACGATCCGCTCCCGCCGCCGTTCCGCCGCCGGGTCGGGCAGCGGTACGGCGGACAGCAGCGCCCGGGTGTACGGGTGCTGCGGGTCCTCGTAGAGGGACTTCTTGTCCCCGATCTCGACGATCCTGCCGAGGTACATGACGGCGACCCGGTCGCTGACCCGTTTGACCACCGACAGGTCGTGGGCGATGAACACGTAGGCGAGGCCGAGCTCCGCGCGCAGCCGTTCCATCAGGTTGACGATCTGGGCCTGGACGGAGACGTCCAGCGCGGAGACCGGCTCGTCGGCGACGATCAGCCGGGGGCTGGTGGACAGCGAGCGGGCGATGCCGATGCGCTGGGCCTGGCCGCCGGAGAACTCGTGCGGGTAGCGGTCGATGTGCTCGGGGATCAGGCCGACGAGCTCCATCAGCTCGGCGGCGCGGTGGCGGGCGTCCCCCGCGCTCCAGCCCTGCACCAGCAGCGGATCCGAGATGATCCGGGCCACGGTCTGGCGGGGGTTGAGGGAGGAGTGCGGGTCCTGGAAGACCATCTGGATGTGCTTGCGCAGCGGGCGCATGGCGGACGGGGAGAGGCGGCTGATGTCCTTGCCCTCGAAGGCGACCCGGCCCGAGGTGGGCTCCAGCAGCCGCACCAGCATCCGGCCGGTGGTGGACTTCCCGCAGCCCGACTCCCCGACCAGGCCGAGGGTCTGGCCGGCCGCCAGGTCGAAGGAGACCCCGTCGACGGCGCGCACGGGCGCCCCCCGGCGCCCGGTCACGGATCGCCGGCCGGGGAAGGTCATGGTGAGGTCCTGTACGGACAGCAGCGGTGTGGCGGTGTCGGTCATCGGGCCGCCTCCTGGGCGGTACGGTCCCCGGCGAAGTGGCAGGCCACGGTCCGCGCGGGGCCGTCCCCGAACGCCGCCGGTTCCGGGCGTACGCCGGTGCAGCGCGTCCTGCGGTCGTCCGGACCGGCGGCGGCCACGGGGCAGCGCGGGGCGAAGGCGCAGCCGGGGGCGGGTGCGAGCAGGGAGGGCGGGGAGCCGGGGATGAAGGGCAGGGGGACGTCGTCGGCGGTGTCGAGGCGGGGCAGCGAGTCGAGCAGGCCCCGGGTGTAGGGATGGGCGGGGTCGGCGAACAGCTCGTCCGCCGGGGCCTGTTCGGCGGCCCGGCCGCCGTACATGACGAGCACCTCGTGGGCGACGCGGGCGACGACGCCCAGATCGTGGGTGATCATGACGACGCCGAGTCCGCGTTCCTGCTGGAGCCGGGCGATCAGTTCCAGGATCTGCGCCTGCACGGTGACGTCCAGCGCGGTGGTCGGCTCGTCGGCGATCAGCAGGTCGGGCTCGCAGGCGAGGGCCATGGCGATCATGGCGCGCTGGCGCATGCCGCCGGAGAACTGGTGCGGGTACTCCCGGGCGCGGCGGGCCGGTTCCGGGATGCCGACCTCGCCGAGCATGTCGACGGCGCGTCTGCGGGCGGCTGCCCGGCCGGCCTTGAAGTGCACCCGGAAGTGCTCGGCGATCTGCTCGCCGACCGTGTAGTAGGGGTGCAGGCTGGAGAGCGGGTCCTGGAAGATCATGGCCATCCGGCGGCCCCGGACCTTGGACAGTTCCCTTTCCGGCAGCCCGGTCAGCTCCCGTCCGGCGAGGGCGACGGATCCGCCGACCTCGACCGGGCCCCGGTGCAGGCCCATGACGGCGAGCGAGGTGACGGACTTGCCGGAGCCGGACTCGCCGACGATTCCGAGGGTACGTCCGGCCTCGACGGTGAAGCCGATCGAGTCGACGGCCCGCACGGTCCCGCGCCCGGTGGTGAAGGTGACGTGCAGGTCGCGTACTTCGAGAAGCGGAGCGGCCGCGGCCATTCAGTACCTCACCCTCGGGTCGATGACGGCGTACAGGAGGTCGACGAGGAGGTTGGCGACGACGATGAAGAAGGCGGCGAGGAGGGTGACGCCGAGGACCACGGGCTGGTCGGAGTTGACGAGGGCGCCGTAGAACAGCCTCCCGATGCCGGGGAGTCCGAAGATGGACTCGGTGATGACGGCTCCGGCGAGCAGTCCGCCGAGGTCCATGCCGAAGATGGTGAGGATCGGGGTCATGCCGGAGCGCAGCCCGTGTTTGACGACGACCGTGCGCTCGGGCATGCCCTTGGCGCGGGCGGTGCGGATGTACGGCTCGGCCATCGCCTCGATCATCGAGCCGCGGCTCTGGCGCGCGTACATGGCGGCGTAGAGCAGGGCGAGCGCGATCCAGGGCAGGGCCAGGTTCGCGGCCCAGGCCGGCGGGTTGTCGGTGAAGGCCTGGTAGGTGGGGTAGGGCAGGAGGCCGGCGACGCGGATGACGCCGTAGATGAGCATCACGGAGGTGAAGTACACGGGAAGGGAGGCGGCGGCGACGGCGCCGACCATCAGGGCCTTGTCGGTGGCGGAGTCCTTGCGCAGGGCGGCGGTGACCCCGGCGCCGAGGCCGAGGAGCAGCCACAGCGCGGCGGCGCCGACGGCGAGGGAGGCGGAGACCGGGAGCCGGTCCATCAGCAGGTCCCACACGGGCAGCGAGTTCTCGTAGCTGTAGCCGAGGCAGGGGAAGTCGCACGCGACGGCGTACTGGCCGGTGCCCAGGGTGCGGCCGGTGAAGATGCCGGTGAGGAAGTCGGTGAACTGCCGCCACAGCGGCTGGTCGAGGCCCAGGTACGTGCGTACGTCGGCCAGGCGTTCCGCGCTGCAGGTCTTGCCGCAGGCGGCCGCGGCCGGGTCGGCGGGCAGGACGTAGAAGATGAGGAAGGTGACGGCGGCGATGGCGAGGAGCACGCCGGCGAGGGCGAGGAGCCGGCGGCCGAGGTAGAGGATCAACTGCGGCCGCCCCTCGGGTCGAGGATGTCGCGCAGGGCGTCGCCGAGCAAGGTGAAGGCGAGCACGGCGAGGAAGAGGAAGACGCTGGGGATGACGAAGTACATGGGGTCGGTCTCGTAGTAGGCCACGGACTCGGCGATCATCTGGCCCCAGGAGGGGGTGGGCGGGCGGACGCCGACGCCGAGGTAGCTGAGGGCGGCTTCGGTGCTGATCATTCCGGGGATCAGCAGGGTGGTGTAGGCGATGACCGGGCCCGAGACGCCCGGGAGGATGTCGCGGGTCAGGATCCGCCAGGGGCCGGAGCCGCCGACGCGGGCGGCGTCGACGTACTCGCGGTGTTTGAGGGAGAGGGTCTGGCCGCGGACCACGCGGGCGACGCCGGGCCAGCCGAAGACCCCGATGACGGTGGTCATCAACACGATCCGGTTGACGTCCTTGGCCACGGACAGCATCGCGATCATGAAGATCAGCGAGGGGAAGGACATGGTCAGGTCCATGAGCCGGGACAGGATCGTGTCGGTGCGGCCGCCGAAGTAGCCGGCGGCGATCCCGGCGGCGGTGCCGGCGACCACCACGATGGCGGTGGCGGCGAAGGCGATCAGGAGCGAGACCTGGGCGCCGTTGATCACGCGGGCGAACAGGTCGCGGCCGGTGACGGGTTCGACTCCGAGCCAGTGCTCGGGGCTGATCCCGCCGAGGGTGCCGAGGGGCTGTCCCCCGAGGTAGGGGTCGATGGCGGTCTTGTCGAACTCGTTCGGGGACCAGCCGCCGAGGGCGCCCAGCCAGGGGGCGGTCACGGCCATGAGGACGAAGAGGAGGACGACGCAGAGGCTGACGCGGACGGCGGGGCGGCGGCGCAGTTCCTGCCGGGCGAGCTGCCAGGGACTGCTGCCGGGCGCTGCCGCGGGCAGGACCGTGGCGGCATCGGGGACCGGGGCCGGGGCCGTGCCGGAGGCCAGGGCCGTGCCGGAGGCCGGGGCCGTGCCGGAGGCCGGGGCCGTGCCGGAGGCCGGGGTGCTGCCGGAGGCCGGGGCCGTGCCGGAGGCCGGTGTGCTGCCGGGGGCGCGGGCGGCACCTGGGGCCGGGGGGCCGTCGGGCTCCAGGGGTGCCCGGTCGTCCGGGACCGGTGCGGTGGTGGTCATGGCTGCGGGGATCCTTCGGGCCCTCAGCCCTGGCTCTTCGAGGGGTCCTTGAGGCCGACGGTCCCGTAGTCGATGGTGCCGGTCCACACCGGGTGGCCGAAGGCGCCCGCGATGTTGGTGCCGACGAGGAGCGGCTTGCGCTCCAGGAGGAGCGGAACGTTCGGGGACTTGGCCATCAGGGCGGCGTCGAGGTCGATCCAGGCCTGGTTGGCCTGCTTGGCGTCGGCCATGGCGTTGATCTCGTCGATGCGCTTCATGACCTCCTCGTCGCGGAACTGGCTGTAGTTGCCCTGGTTGCCCTTCTCCTTGATGGTGCGTCCGTCGAAGACGAACGGGATCCAGGTGGAGCCGGAGGGGTAGTCGGGGCACCAGCCGGTGAGGGTCATGTCGGGGGTGGTGGAGAGGTCGCCGATGACGTCGTAGTAGGCGCCCGGGTCGACGGTGTCGATGACGACCTCGACGCCGGCGCGGGACAGGCCCTGCTGGATGGCCTCCGCCTTGCCCTTGTCGCCGGTGGAGACGGCGAGGGAGACCTTCAGGGTCTCCTTGCCGGCGGCCTTGAGGAGTTCCTTGGCCTTGGCGGGGTCGCCGGCCGGGGCGATCTTCAGGACGTCGGCCTGCTTGCCGCCGGAGAGGGCCGGGGGCAGGTAGGCGGTGGCGATCTCGTTGAGGGCCGGGCCGCCGCCCGCGGTGATGACGGCCTCCTTGTCCACGGCGTACTGCATGGCCTCGCGGACCTTCGGGTCGTTGAAGGGGGCGCGGGAGTTGTTCAGGTGGAGCATCTCCGTACAGCCCTGGGACTCGGCGAGCAGCCGGGCCTTGATCTCCGGCTTGGGCAGCACCTTGGGGGCGCTCTCGGGGCGCATGTCGGCGTACTGGACGGTGGAGGCGTCGGCGCCCTCGCCGGCGATGATCCGGTCGTCGATCTGGCCGCCCTTGAGGCCCATGACCACCACGAAGCGGTCCGGGTAGGCCTTGCGGACGGTGTCGGTGCCCGGGTCCCAGTGCTCGTTGCGGACCAGGACCAGCTTCTTGTCACGGTCGTACGACTCGATCTTGTACGGGCCGGAGGAGAACGGGCGGGCGTCGTACTGGGTGCCCTTCTCCTGGGACTGGGGCACGGGGGCGAAGGTCGGCAGGGTGGCGGTCGCGGAGAACTCGGCGACCGGGCGCTTCAGTTCGAAGACGATCGTGCGGTCGTCGGGCGTCTTGACGGAGTCCAGGTGCTGCCCCTGGAGCGGGCCCTTGTAGCCCTCGGTCCCGGCCAGGTACTGGGCGGCGTAGTCGGGGCCGCCGGTGAGGTCGGGGCTGAAGGAGCGCTCGACGTTGTACTTGATGTCCTGGGCCTTGACCGGCGTGCCGTCCTCGTACTTCACGCCCTCCTTGAGGGTGAAGGTCCAGGTGCGGCCGCCATTGGAAGGGGTGCCGAGGTCGGTGGCGAGGTCGGGGACCAGCTCGCTGCCGGGCTTGCCGGGCTCGGCCTTGAAGGTGACGAGCGTGCGGTAGAGCAGCCGGGTGCCGAAGTCCATGGTCGGCATGGTCCAGTTGCGGGCGGGGTCGAGGTGCGCGAAGTCCTGGTTGGACAGGACGGTGAGGGTGCCGCCCTTGACCGGGGTCCCGCCGAGGATCTTGCCGTCGTTGGCGGCGGCGGGGTTCACCCCGGAGGCGGCACCCTCCTTGCCCTTCTTGGTGTCGGAGCAGCCCGAGGCGCCGAGTGCGAGAGCTGCCACCAGGGCGGTGGCGAGGGCGAGTTGGGTGCGCTTGGTCATGGTCACTCCAGTGAAGGGCCGCGCTCTAGGATGTGACCGGTAACATAGTAATGTGAAATTGCACTGACAAGGGGTTGGTGCCGCCGTTATCCAGCCGTGTCCAAAACGGCCGGGCGGCGCGTCGGCGCGACAGCCGGCCCGGCGGGCGGGAACATGCCGGGTGTGATCACGCAGGCCAAGGCCACGCAGCCGAGCAGGAGTTCACAGCGTCGGGAGTCAGGACCGCCGGCGCAAGGGCGGCGGGATCCGGGACGCCGGGAGCCGGGGCGCCGGGACTTCCTCACCGCGATGGGGGCCGCGGCGGCCACCTTCGCGCTCGGGGTTCCCGCACGGGCCACCGCCGATGCCCGGGACGCCGCCACCGCCGCCGAGTACGTCGACGTCCAGCTCCTCAACATCACCGACCTGCACGGCTATCTGCAGGGCGCACCCGGCAGCAACTCCGTCATCGTCGGCAACGGCGGCCGCAGCTACACCGTCGGCGGCGTCGCGTACATGGCCGCGCACCTCGAACGACTCCGCGACGGCCACCCCAACTCCCTCTTCTTCACCCCCGGAGACGCCTTCTCCGGCTGGGAGTTCGACGCCGCGGCCTTCGCCGACGAGCCGACGATCGAGGCCCTGGGCCGCATGGGGCTCGACTTCGCGACGGCTGGCAACCACGAGTTCGACAAATCGCCCGCCATGCTCCAGCGCCACATGGAGCAGGGCATCCCGTTCCCGGTGGAGGGCCGCGACACCTCCTTCACCGACTCCTCCGGCCTGCGCTTCCACGGCGCCGACTTCCGCTACTACAGCGCCAACCTCGTCCGGGGCCAGGACGGGCAGACGGTCCTGCCCGCCTACAACATCGAGCGGGTACCCACCGCCGACGGCCGGGAGCTGCCCATCGGGTTCATCCACCTCACCGCCGTGGGCAGCGAACGCTTCCCCGGCTCCTTCCAGCCGGGCCTCGCCACCCTCGACGACGTCGCCACCGCCGACCGCTACGCGGCACTGCTCAAGAGCCAGGGCGTGAACGCGATCGTGCTCAGCCTGCACGACGGGGCGGTGGCGGGAGCCGACTTCAACAGCGGCGTCGACCCCTCGGGGCCGGCCCTCGACCTCGCACTGCGCGTCTCCCCGGACATCGACGCGATCGTCACCGGGCACTGGCACACCCGGTTCAACATGATGGTCCCCGACCCGAACGGCGTCCCCCGCCCGTTCGTCGAGGCCGGCTGCTACGGCCAGGTCATCAACGAGATCAACCTGCGGCTAGACCCGCTCACCGGCCGGGTGATCCGGGAACTGACCGTGTCCACCAACCACCCCAACACCCGTGACATCGCCCCTCATCCGGAGCTGCAGGAGGTCGTCACCTACTGGGTGGGGCAGGCGGCCGCGCGCGACCGGTCAGCGGTCGGGCGGCAGAGCGGCTCGTTCCTGCGCACCCGGAACACGGCGGGCGAGAGCACCATGGGCAACCTGGCCGCCGACTGGGCGCTGTGGGCGGGCGGCAGGCCCACCGATCCCGAGAACGACGCCAACATCCACCCCAACGTCCCGGCCCAGCTCGCCGTGGTCGCCGTGGCGCCCCGGGTCGGCCAGGCGATCATCGCGGGGGACCTCGTCCTGGACCGGGCCTCGGGCGGCACCGTCACCTTCGGCAGCGCCTGGCGGGCCATCGGGTTCGGCGATCCGATCGTCAGCGCGTGGGTGACCGGGCAGCGGATCCACGACGCGCTGGAGGAGCAGTGGACGACGGCGGAGAGCGGCGAACTGCGCTTCGCCCCCCTCGCCGTCTCCCGCAACGTCCGCTACAGCTTCGACGCGCGGGGTCCGGTCGGGGACCGGGTGCATCCCGCGGAGGTCTTCATCGACGGCGTCCCGCTGGACCTCGGCCGCAGTTACCGGCTCGCCGCCCCCTCGTACACGCTCCTGGCGAGCGACGGCTATCCGGCCCTCTCCGAGTTCCAGGAGCCCTACCGGCACCAGCGGGACTTCGAGAGCTTCGTGGCGTACGTACGGGAGACGGCGGTACTGACCCCGCAGCCCAGGGGGCGGGTCACGGCGGCGAACGCGAGCAGCGCGGCGGGCGCCGTGGGCGCCGTGGTGGACCCGCCGGTGCTGCTCCTGCCCGACGGCACGCCGGTACCGCGCCCGGAGGCGGCGATCATCTCGGCGGACCGGCCGCTGCCGGCCCGTGGCGGCGGCCGCCCGCCCTGCTGATCCTCCGCGGTCACCCCGAGGCCACCGGAGCGCCCGTCCACTCCGCCCGTCAGGCGGCCAGCGCTCCGCCGAGGACGGGAAGATTGCGCACCACTGTCCACAGCGCGATCACGACGAGGATCGCACGCGGCCCCCGCCAGGGAGGGGCAGTGCGCCGGGTGGCCCTGCCCGTGACGGCACGCAGCCACACGAAGGCGGCGCACGGCAGTACCACGACCAGGAGCAGGTTGTAGTCCGCCGCGGCCGCCACATGGGCGTGAAGGAGCTGGTACAGAGCGCGCAGACTGCCACAGCCCGGACAGTCGAAGCCCGTGAGAGCGCGGAACGGACAGCTGGGGAACCGGCCGGGGCGTGCGGGATCGGCGCGTCCTACGACAACGGCGACCGCTGCGAAAACGCCGACGGCGAGCCAGGCGTCGCGGACACGGTTCGGCGTGCGGGCCCACGAAACAGGGCGGAGGGCCAGGAAGCGCAGCCTGTTCACGGCGGTGGCAGCTACGTGGTGGTGCTCGTGTCGGCACCGAGGCCGATGAGGAAGAGGAGCACCCACATGAGGCAGCCGGCGACCACACTCACGATCACCCAGAGCCTCGCCTTCCGCGCCGATTCGGCGGCACCCACGGCATCACCCGCCTTCCACTTCTCCGAGACCTGCGAGGCGAAGACGATGGCGGCGATTCCCGTCGGCAGGAAGCAGAAGAGCGTGACGAGGATGGCGCCGGTCAAGTACGTCTCCGGCGCTCGCGGTTGCCCTGAGTGCCACTGAGGGGGCGGGGTTTGGGGAGGCTGGTACGGGGCTTGGGGAGGCTGGTACGGCGGCGGGGACTGCGGTGGCGGCGGGGACTGCGGTGGGAGGAGCGGGTCCTGCCAGGAAGTCGCCGGGCCCCAGTTCTCGTCCTCGGGAAGCGGGGGTTGCTGTCGGTCTGCCATGGCTTCACACCTCTCCGGACCCGGCCCTCAGGCAGGAGTCCACATCGCTCGTCGGGAATCCCAGATCCACCGGTCACCACAGGCCTCCAGGCCGACAGCCTGTTCATACGCCTGCTCGGGCAGATCCGCCGTGAAAGTGACCCGGCCGCCCGTCGCCGATTCGACGACCACGCCCTCGGGCGGCACCGCTCCGTCCCGGCCGTCTCTCAGCAGTCCGTCCACGAACGCTTTCAGCCCCTTGTGGGCCTCTTCGGCCAGACGCTGGAACAGCGCACTGAGGAACGGCTCCAGGACGGCGGACGTCAGCAGCACCAGCACGGCATCGGCCGCCCCTCTCCGCGTGGGCCGCAGCAGGCAGGTGGCGGTGACTCCGGCTTCGCGCAACGCATCCCGCTGCTCCAGCGCCGGAGTGGAGGGGAGCGATGAGGGCCAGAAGATCTCTACCTCGGGGTCTGCCATGACTCTCTCCCTTCACGGTCGGCGGGGCAGCGACCAGCGCTCGATGCGTCCCGATCGGGTGCCGGTCACCAGCCCCTTGCCGCCTTCGAGGAACGCCAGCCCTGCCAGCTGGTGCACCAGTTCCGCCACGACGGTCAGCTCGCCGGTCTTCAGATCGCACAGGGTTACCGTGCCGTCGTCGTCGGACATGGCGAGTGCCGGGAAGTCGGTGGCGAAGACCAGGTGGGAAGGCTGTCGGCCGTGCTCCGTCTGCCGCAGGGGACGACCGTCCCAGGACCACAGACGCACCCTGCCGTCGGCGCATCCGGTGGCGAGCGCCTTCGCCGTGACGGCCAGACATGTCACGGGCTGCGGGTGCCGCCAGGTCGCCACCGGCTTTCCCCGCACATCCAGCTGCCGCACCATGCCGTCACCGGTCGCGACGACGACGTGCCGGTCACCCGGTGCGAAGGCAAGGGGACCGAGACTGCCGCGCCCGCCCATTCGCTGCCAGACTTTCGGCTCTTTCCCCGACCGTGCGGGCAGATCCCGCACCCGGGCACCCCACGCGTTGTAGACATAGACACGGTCTTTGACGGTCACCGCCAGCCAGTGGCCGTCCGCACTGAACGCGAGGGCACCGCCCTCTTCGCCCACGTTCATCACGCGGGCCGGCGTCTCGGTCCGGAGGTCCCAGACGACGACGGTGCCGTCGTTGTGCCGGCTGGCCAGGTTCCGCCGCCAGGGACCCCAGGCCACTTGTACCGGGTTCTCGCGCTGCACGGGCATGCACTGCCTGACCAGCCCGCCGTCGACTGCGTTCAGGACCCGGACGGCACCGTCGCGGCAGGCAGCCGCAAGGAGGTTCGAGGGCCCTAGTTCCAGGTGGCTGCACGGGCCGATGTCGGCGAGCAGGAAGCTCTGGGAGAGGCGGGGTGGCCGTGCGGGAGGCGGCGGTTCGGGCGGAGGGGGCGGCCGGACGGTGGGCGTCTGCGGTGGCGGGCTCTGCGCGGTCTGCGGGCTCTGCGGGGTCTGCGGGGTCTGCGGCGTCCTCGGCACCGAGAAGATCCGGGTCTCGTCGGATGCCAGGAACAGCACAGGGGTGGCCCACTCAAGGCTGTCCAGATCCATCTTCACGTCTTCACGGGCCAGGGTGACCGCTCGGTCCACCGGCATTCCCTCGGCGATCCGCTCGTAGAAGGAGGAGGCGAAGACGAGGGCGGCCTTGTCGGTGATCTCGTACTGCATGGCGACCACGGCCGGCACACCGGCGCGTACGAGATTGGCGGCCGTACCCGCGAACACGTCCTCGGAGCCACTGACCGCGGACTCACAGGAATTCAGCACGATGAGACGCAGATTGGGACTGTCCGCGATCAACCGCTCAAAGTCGCTGGCATATATCTTCCTTGCCGATCCGTCGGCACCCGAGAGCTGAATGTACCCCGCATTCCTCTCCTCGTCGAACCCTCCGTGGCTGACGCAGTGAAGGACGTGCCAGGAGCCGAATCGAAGCTCTTTTGCCAGGTCTTGCCATTTATCCCCGGGAAGCCAGTGGACGTCCACACTCTCGGAGCTGCACCGCTGAAGCGCCTGCGAAACCTGCTGCACTTCCCGCGCCCCCTCAAGTACGGGCAGATCATCCGGCTGTGCCGAAATTCCCAGCACGCGCAAAGGAAGAGTCAGAGGCAGCGGGGGTACCGGGTCCATGAGCCGCAAGTACCGGACAACGGGGACGCGAAGCGCGAGATAGTCGTCTCGGGAAGGATCGACGAGAAATTCCCATGGGATGTGGGCGACATGCGGGCCGTTGGTCCGCAGCAGGATGCGCAACGGATTTTCCTGCGTGCGGGCGGCGCTGCTGCGCCATCGATCGAACAGGACGAATATGTCATCTCGGAATATCGCTTCGGTGAGGCGTTCCCCGAATTCCCTGACAGGCCTTTCCGATACGGGCGCACCCCGAACGACCACGGGACTGTACGACTTGGCCAGCGAAATCTCCACCCGGGAGAGCGCAGACTGGAGCTCGTTCTCGGAATAGGGCGCCGGGACGCGGATCAGCGCTTCACCGTACTCGGAAGCACACGACACGATCCAGTTGGTGTCGGCTTCAATGATTTCGAGCTGGAATGGGAGACCTTTCATCCAATCCACCTCCACCCCTGGATTCAGTTCACACCCGATGTTTCACGGCGTCCACCCAGGGGCTTGCGAAGCGGGAGGCCTAAAGGCCGGAGCCGAGGCCTCCGGGGACGCGGCCGACCGGTTCGTCGCGGCCCTGGGCCCACAGGGAGCGGACGTGGCCGAGGTGGCGGAGCATGCACTCCTGCGCCGCCTCGGCGTCGCCGCTCAGCATCAGGT
This sequence comes from Streptomyces sp. NPDC001502, assembly GCF_042894785.1. Lineage (NCBI taxonomy): Bacteria > Bacillati > Actinomycetota > Actinomycetes > Kitasatosporales > Streptomycetaceae > Streptomyces > Streptomyces sp. NPDC001502. Next base: position 279,314 of record NZ_JBIAVW010000007.1, on the reverse strand, counting down.
CGAGCAGCTCGATGTGCTCCTCCGCCGAGGAGACCAGCTTGCCGGCCTCGTCGAGGCCGGTCAGGCCGTAGAGCCGGGACCGCTTGCGCAGGTCGCCGACCGTCTCCACCAGCCGGTCGTTGCCCGCGAGGGCCAGCAGGGAGAGGTGGAAGCGGCGGTCGGCCTCCAGGTAGCCGATGAGGTTGTGCTCGCGCGCGCTGGTGACGATCTCCTCGGCGACGGGGCGCAGCGCCTCCAGTTGCTCGGCCGTGGCGATCTTCGTGATCCGCCCGATGGTCGGTACCTCGATCATCGTGCGCAGCTCGGTGAACTGGTCCAGGTCGCGCTCGCTGACCTCCGTGATCCGGAAGCCCTTGTTGCGGACGGGCTCGACCAGTCCTTCCCGGGCCAGGTCGAGCATGGCCTCGCGGACGGGTGTGGCCGAGACGCCCAGTTCGGCCGCGAGGCCCGGTGCGGAGTAGACGCTGCCGGGGCGCAGCTCACCCGCTATCAGCGCGGCTCGGAGTGCGTGGCCGACCTGGTCGCGGAGGCGCTCCTGGGCCTTGATGAGACTGTGCTGCTTCAGGTCACCCATTGCTTTTCCTCCGAGACCCCCGACACCACCGACGAGGAGGGCAACAGCGTACAATGTCACGTTGCGCTGCTCACACTCCGGCGGCCTCGAACAGCGCGACCGCCACAGCGAGATCCTCCCAGGCCATGCCCACACTCTTGAAGAGCTGTGGACAACTCCGCGGCCCGGCCGCCGGCATCCGCCCGCCCACCAGGTCGGCGAGGGTGCCGGTGATATGACCGGGCCCGATGGCCCCCTCGGCCTCCGGGACAAGGAGGTCCCCCGCCTCGCGCAGGGCCGCCACCCGGGACTCCACGTACACCGCCGCCCGTCGCACAAGGGCGGTGTCCGTCTCCCGGGCCGTCGGCTCGTGCGAGCCGACGGCGACGACGGTGGCGCCCGGCCCGACGAGGCGCCCGTCGAAAAGCGGCTCCCGGGCCGTGGTGCAGCAGATCACCAGATCGGCGTCGGCCACGTCCTTCGGGCTGCCGGTCCGGGCGGCCGGACCCAGGGTGCGGGCGTACGCGGCGAGCCGCTCCGCGCCCCCGGGGGACCGGGCGACCACCACGACCTCGGCCAACTCCCGTACGGACAGGGCTGCTTCCAGATGCCCGTACGCCTGTGGCCCCGAGCCGAAGAGCACCAGGCGCAGCGGCCGCCCGGCAGGTGCCAGGTGGCGCAGCGCGAGGGCGGAGACCGCCGGGGTGCGCAGGGTGGTCAGCGCCGCGCCGTCGAGCAGGGCCAGCGGGCGCAGAGTGGGGCCGTCCAGGAGGAGGTAGGAGCCCGTGATCCGGGGCAGCCCGCGGGCCGGATTCCCGGGCGCGACCCCGGCGATCTTCACCCCGGCGTACGAGCCGGACGCGGCCGGCATCAGCAGCAGTTCGCCCCCGCCGGGCACCTCGATCGCGGAACGCGGCGGGCAGCTCTCCGGGTCGAGGCCGCCGAGCAGGGCGGCGGCCACGGCGTCGGCGGCCGCCGCCGGGGTGAGCAGGGCGGCCATCCGCCCGGCGGCGAGCTGGGGGATGCCCGTCACAGGAGGAATCCGGTGCCGAGCGCGTCGTGCGGGTCCACCACGAAGGCGTGTTCGCCGGTGCGGTGGGCGGTGCCGGTGACCTCGGTGACCCCGCCGTCCAGCATCCGCCCGGTGAACACCGTGCCCGTGACCGACTCGTGCAGCAGGTCCTCTCCCGGGCCGAGCCGCCCGTCCTCGGCGAGCAGCGCGAGCCGCGCCGAGGTCCCGGAGCCGCAGGGCGAACGGTCGATCTGCCCGTCGGCGAAGACGGTGACGTTGCGCTGGTGCGGCCCGAAGGGGGTGTCGGGCAGCTCGTCGTGGAGGATCACCCCGTAGACCCCGGAGAGCAGCGGGCCGTCCGGGTGCCAGGTGGCGGGGTGGGTGGCCAGCGCCGCCCGGATCTCCTGTCCCGCCCGGACCAGGGCGGGCAGCGCCGCCCGGGAGACGTCCAGGCCGAGGTCGCGCGCGCGGACGGCGGCGTAACAGGCCCCGGCGTGCGCGATGTCCACCTCGGCCAGCCCGAACGAGGTGGCCACGGGGACCTTGCGGGCGCCGACCCGGGCCGGGACGTTGCGGAAGGTGACCCCGGTGGTGCGGCCCCCGCCGCGGTGGACGGTGGCGGTGACCCGCCCCGACGGTACGTCGATGCGCACCGGGGCGTCCCCGTCGTCCGGGGCGGCGACCCGGCCGGTGTCCACGGCCCAGACCCCGAGGGCCATGGCGCCGTGGCCGCAGGCGGTGGAGTAGCCGTCCTTGTGCCAGAACAGCACACCGAAGTGGGCCCCGTCGTCGTCGGCCGGAACCACGAACCCCCCGTACATCCCGGCGTGCCCGCGCGGCTCCTGCACGAGCAGGCGCCGTACGTCGTCCAGCGCGCCCCGGCGCGGAGCGGTCCCCGAGCCTCCCGGGCCGATGGCGGTGGCGCAGCGCTCGGCGACGGTGTCACCGGGCACGGCCGGGCCCTCCGCGCCGCAGTCGACGATCCGGAAGGGCTCGCCGGCGGTGTGGTAGTCCACCGTGCGGACGGCGATCACAGCAGGAACCCTCCGGGGAAGGGGTCGGCCGGGTCGAGGAAGTACTGGGCGGTGCCGGTGATCCAGGCCCGGCCGGTGACGGTGGGGACGACGGCCGGGAGGCCGCCGACGGTGGTCTCCGCGACCAGCCTGCCGGTGAACTCGGTGCCGATGAAGGACTCGTTGGCGAAGTCCGTGCCGAGCTCCAGCAGGCCGCGGGCGTGCAGCTGGGCCATCCGCGCGCTGCTCCCCGTACCGCAGGGCGAGCGGTCGAACCAGCCGGGGTGGATGGCCATGGCGTGCCGGGAGCGGTGGGCGTCGGAGCCGGGGGCGGCGAGGTAGACGTGCTTGACCCCGGCGATGGAGGGGTTCTCGGGGTGGACGGGCCGGTCCGGGCCGGCGTTGACCGCGTCCATCACCGCGAGCCCCGCGGCGATCAGGTCGTCGCCGCGGGCGCGGTCGAAGGGCAGGCCGAGGGCGTCGAGTTCGACGAAGGCGTAGAAGTTGCCGCCGTAGGCCAGGTCGTAGGTGATCGTTCCGAAGCCGGGGACCTCGGTCTTGAGGTCGAGGCCGACGCTGAAGGAGGGGACGTTGGTGAGGGTGACGGCGGTGGCCGCCCCGTCCTCGACCCGGACGTCGACGCTCACCAGCCCGGCCGGGGTGTCGAGCCGGACGGTGGTGACCGGCTCGACGACCGGCACCATGCCGGTCTCGACGAGGACGGTGGCGACCCCGATGGTGCCGTGCCCGCACATGGGGAGCAGGCCCGACACCTCGATGTAGAGGACGCCGTAGTCGGCGTCCGGGCGGGTCGGCGGCTGCAGGATGGCGCCGCTCATCGCGGAGTGTCCGCGCGGCTCGTACATCAGCAGGGTCCGGACGTGGTCCATGTGTGCGATGAAGTGGAGCCGCTTCTCGGCCATGGTGGCGCCGGGGATCACCCCGACTCCCCCGGTGATGACCCGGGTCGGCATGCCCTCGGTGTGCGAGTCCACCGCGTGGTAGACGTGGCGCGTACGCATGTGCGGTCCCCCGGACGGCTAGTTGAGGCCCTCGGCGAGGGCCTTCTCGGTGGCGGCGCGGACGGCGGCCTCGCTCTCGCCGGTGAGCGGGAAGCGCGGCGGGCGGGTGGCGCCGCCGGGGCGCCCGGCCAGGTCCATGGAGAGCTTGATGGCCTGGACGAACTCGGTCTTGGAGTCCCAGCGCAGCAGCGAGTGCAGGGACTTGTAGAGCGGCAAAGCGGTGTCGAGGTCACCGGCGACGGCGGCCCGGTAGAGCTGGGCGCAGGAGCGCGGCAGGGCGTTGGGGTAGCCGGCGATCCAGCCGACGGCGCCCGCGAGGGCGAGTTCGAGGAGGACGTCGTCGGCGCCGATGAGCAGGTCGAGGCCGGGGGCGAGCTCGGCGATCTCGTAGGCGCGGCGCACGTCGCCGCTGAACTCCTTGACGGCGACGATGGAGCCGTCGGCGTACAGCCGGGCGAGCAGGTCCGGGGTCAGGTCCACCTTGGTGTCGATGGGGTTGTTGTACGCGACGACGGGCAGCCCGGCGCGGGCGACCTCGGCGTAGTGGGCGCGTACGGCGTCCTCGTCGGCCCGGAAGGCGTTGGGGGGCAGCAGGAGTACGGAGCCGGCGCCGGCCTCGGCGGCCTGGTCGGCCCAGCGGCGGGCCTCGGCGCTGCCGTAGGCGGCGACGCCGGGCATCACGCGGGCACCGTCGCCCGCCGCTTCGACGGCGGTGCGCACGACGCGCGCCCGCTCCTCGTCGGTGAGGGTCTGGTACTCCCCGAGGGAGCCGTTGGGGACCACGCCGTCGCAGCCGCCCTCGATCAGCCAGGCCACGTGTTCGGCGTACGCGTCGTGGTCGACGGTGAGGTCCTCGCGCAGCGGGAGCGCGGTGGCGACCATGATTCCGTGCCAGGGGCGGGTGCGGGGCGCGGGGGTGTGCGCGTGGGTCATGTGAGAGCTCCCTAGAGTGGTGTGTGACATTTTACTAGCGGGTGCGGCGTGGCCACAAGGGCCCCGGCGCCCCGATCAGTGCCCGGCGGGCGGAAGTTCGGCGAGGTGGCGCAGCGGAACCGGACAGGACAGCGGACGCCGGTCGGGCGCGGGCTCCTCCCCGGCCAGGGCCGCGACGGCCGGGCCGCACATCCGGCCCTGGCACCAGCCCATACCGGCCCGGGTGAGGAGTTTGACCGTACGGGCGTCCCGCGCGCCGAGGTCCTCGGCGGCCTCGCGGATCCGCCCGGCCGGCACCTCCTCGCAGCGGCAGACGACGTCGTCGTCGCGGAGCCAGCCGGTCCACCCCGCGCCGGGGCGGTGGGCGGCGGCCATCGCGTCGGCGAAGGCGCGCAGCCGGGCGCGGCGGCGCGTGAGGCGGGCTCCGGGCGGCGTACCCGCGATGGAGTGCGCGGCCAGCTCGCCCTCGGCCATGGCCAGTTGGGCCCCGCCGATGCCGCCGGTCTCGCCCGCCGACCAGATGCCGGGGACGGAGGTCCGCTGCCCGGCGTCGAGGACGAGGGCGACGGCGCCGTCCGGGCCGGGGCGGGTCGCGCAGCCGAGGCCGGTGGCCAACTCCAGCTGGGGCACCAGTCCGTGGCCGACGGCCAGGGCGTCGCAGGGGATCCGGCGGGCGGTGCCGGGCAGCGGTCGCCAGGTGCGGTCGAGCCGGGCCACGGTGACGGCCTCGACCCGGTCGGTGCCGTGCGCCTCGATGACGGCATGCCGGGTGAGGAGCCGGACGTGGTGGCGGGCCAGCGCCCCGCCGTGGACGGCGGCCTCGACGAGCTTGCCGGGGTTGCGCAGCAGTGCGGGGGCCTGGCCCGCGTACGCGGTGTACGCGGCGGCCTCCACCACGGCGGGCACGGTGGCTCCGGCGGCGGCGAGCGACCCGGCCACGGCCAGCAGCAGCGGTCCGCTCCCGGCGACGACCACCCGCTTGCCCGGCAGGACCAGCCCGCCCTTGAGCATGGCCTGCGCCCCGCCGGCCCCGACCACTCCCGGCAGGGTCCAGCCGGGGAAGGGCAGTTGCCGCTCGTAGGCGCCGGTGGCGATGAGCACGGCCCGGGCGGTGACGGCGGTGGCCCGCTCCTCGGGGGCGTGGCCGGCGACGGCGTGCAGGATCCACTCCGCGGCGGGTGCGGCAGGCCCGCGGCGCGCCTCGGCCGCCACGGCCGCCTCGCGCGGGACGACCGCCCACACGTGGTGGAGCGGGAGGTACGTGATCCGGCCGGCCGACTCGTGGGCGCGCAGGGCGGCTTCGCGGGTCGCGAACTCCGCCCAGCCGTGGTGCAGCGCCTCGGGGCGGGCCGCGCCCAGGCCCGGGGCGGGGTGGCGGTAGAACTGCCCGCCGGGGCGGTCGCCCGCGTCGAGGAGCGTGACCCGCAGGCCGAGGCGGGCGGCCGTGACGGCCGCGGCCAGCCCGGCCGGGCCGGCTCCGACGATCGCGAGATCGGCACGGGCCGGCGCCGGCCCGGAAGCGGACGCCACGACGGGCGCCGGCGCCGACACGGCGGCAGGACTCGGCGGCCCCGCGGGATGCGCGCGGCAGGCGCGGCCCGCGCGGCCGGCGGGCTCAGACGGCGAGGTCGGCATGGCCGGTTCCCTCCTGGGTGGTGACGGTGTCCCCCGGCCGGGCCGGGACCAGGCAGGCGCGCTGGTTGGAGCGGCCGTTGACGGTGACGAGGCAGTCGTAGCAGCTGCCGATCCCGCAGAACGCGCCGCGCGGGGCGCCGCCCTCCCGGGTGGTCCGCCAGGCGAGGATGCCCGCGCCCCACAGCACGGCGGCGATGCTCTGGCCGGGCAGGGCGGGCAGTTCCCGGCCGTCGAAGGTGATCTCGTGCGCGGCTGCCGGGCTGCCGCCGACCAGCGAGCGGGGGCTGCGCATCAGTGCTGCTCCTCGGGGGTGTCGGTGGCGGCCGGGTCCGCGGCGAAGCGGTCCGGGCGGAACGGGTGTGCGGGGAGGAGCGGTTCGGCTCCCGTCAGGGCGGCGGCGATCAGCGCTCCGGTGGCGGGCGCCAGGCCGATGCCCGCGCCCTCGTGGCCGCAGGCGTGCAGCAGCCCGGGGCGCCGCGGGTCCGGGCCGATCGCCGGGAGGTGGTCGGGCAGGTAGGGGCGGAAGCCGTGGTAGGCGCGCATCACCCGGACGTCGGCCAGGACGGGGAAGAGTTCCGCGGCCTGGGCGGCCAGGCGGCGCAGGGCCTCCGTCGAGAGGGTGCGGTCGAAGCCGACCCGCTCCCGGGTGGCGCCGATGAGGACCGGGCCGGACGGGGTGCCCTCGACCACCGCCGAGGACTGCAGGGCGGCGGATCCGCTGGCGACGTCCGCGATGTAGTCGGCGGCGTAGACCTTGTGCCGGACCACCCTCGGCAGGGGTTCGGTCACCAGGACGAAGCCGCGGCGCGGGAGGACGGGCAGGGTGACCCCGGCCAGCGAGGCGATGTGGCCGCCCCAGGTGCCGGCCGCGTTCACCACGGCCGGGGCCAGGAGTTCGCGGCGCCGCGTCCGCACCCCGCGTACGGCGCCCCGGTCCAGCAGGATCTCCGTCACCTCCTCGCCGAGGTACACCTCGGCGGCCGGGGCTCCGGCCGCACCCGCGGCGCGCGCCGCGGCCAGGAGCCGGGCCGCCGCCTGGGCGGGCTGGACCTGCGCGTCCTGCGGGTAGTGGAAGCCGCCCGCCAGGCCCGGGGCCAGGTGCGGCTCCAGGTCGCGCAGGGTGTCCGCCGCCACCTCGACCGCGTCGACGCCGGCCGCGCGCTGCCCCTCCGCGAAGTGCCGCAGGGCCTTCACGGTCCGCTCGTCGGGGGCGACGACGAGCCCGCCCTTGGGCTCGTACTCGATGTCCGGCGGGAGGACCGCGGCGAGTTCGGTCCACAGTCGGGTGGACAGCAGGGCGAGGTCGAGTTCGGGTCCCGCCTCCTTGTCGGAGACGAGCAGGTTGCCTTCGCCGGCACCGGTGGTGCCGCCCGCCACGGGGCCCCGGTCGACCACGGCCACGGAGAGTCCGGCGCGGGCCGCGTAGTAGGCGCAGGCCGCCCCGACGACGCCGGCGCCGATGATCACGGCGTCCAGGGAGTGTCTCTTGAGCACGGCAGTAATATGTCACATTCTTTAGGGTCTGCCCAGATGCCGGGACCGGTCCCGCACCCCCCTCGGATGCGGGACCGGTCCGGCGCCGGGCAGGTGCCGGTCAGCTGCCGGTCAGGTGCCGGTCAGCTGCGGAGGGGGCCCTCACAGCTGTAACCGGAGGTGCCCGCCACCTTGTTGGTCCAGATCTCCACCGGGCCGAAGGAACAGTTCATGTCGGCGAGGTTGTTGGACGCCGCGCCCGCCCGGTCGAGGATGAAGTAGTCGACCGTCTCCGACATGTCCTTGAAGTTCTGGTCGTCGTTGCGCCAGTTCTTCAGGTTCGCGGTGATCCGGCCGGTGCAGGTGAAGCGGCGCTTGCCCGGGTCGCCGTTCTCCACGCAGTCCGGCGTGTTGTACGTGGCCGTGGCGAAGGAGGACTTCACCGAGGCGAGCGCCGCGTCGCGCAGCCGGTCGTTCGGGGTGAAGGAGGTGTTCGGCACGTAGAGCTGGTCGACCTTGGCGATCTGCGCGTTCAGGAAGCGGTCGTAGTCGCGCTGGAGGTAGGTGTCCGCCCCCATCCGGTGGCGCCAGGCGTCGTACGCCGCCACGTCGTCGGCCCGCAGGTGCGTGTACATCTCGCGCAGCAGCGTGGGCTTCTCGGTCCACAGGAACTCGAAGAAGGTGCCCGCGTAGCTGTAGAAGCGGAAGCCGTCGCCGTCGTAGGTGGCGTTCAGCAGCTGCTCGACGCTCATGCGCGGGCCACCGCCGGCCGTGTCGCTGATGATGCTCTTGACGAGGGACTTGCGGACGGCGATGCCGTTGTCGCGGGTGGCGCCGTCGAAGAACTCGGCCGTGCCCTCGTCCATGGCGGTCGTCCGGTCGCTCTCGTACCAGGGGCCCTGGCCGAAGAAGCCGGGGACGGCGAAGCGGCCGTTGAGGTAGTGCGTGTACTCGTGGCGGAAGAGCTCCTCAAGGGTGAGGGAGGAGTCCTGCGGGACGCGGCGCTGGTAGGTGTAGAAGGTGGCGCCGTTCTCGATGTAGATGCCGCCGTTGTTGGTGCCGTAGCCGGTCAGGATCGGGTGGTAGTTCACGTAGTCGGCGCGGGAGGCGTAGAGCACGATGTTCAGCGTGGTGTTGGGGTCGCCGGCGAGCGGCTGGTCGGTGCCGAGCACGCGGTGGTACTGGGACTTCACCTGCTTGCTCGCGTAGTACAGCTGGTCGACGGTGGCCCGGTCCAGCGCGGTGCGGACCTTGATGGCGCCGTTGTCGTAGGAGTAGGTGTAGGGGAACAGCTGCTTCTCGATGTCCTCCTTGCACACCCCGTACGGCTTGCAGGCCTCGTAGAAGTTGAGCCAGGAGACGACCTTGGCCCACGGCTCGCTGCCGTCGCCGAAGGCGGACCGGACGGGGCCGAGCATCGCGCCGAGGTCGGCGACGACCCGGTCCCTCAGGCCCGCGACCTGGCCGAAGCGGGCGTACTCGCTCAGCGCGTCGCGCACCACCCAGGCGTTGCCCGTGTCCTTGAGGTGCGTGTAGGCGGAGAAGGCCTTGAAGGCGTCGCGGTAGGAGGAGTCGGCGGCCACCGCGGAGTGGAAGGCGGCGTCCTGGTTGCCCGGGTAGACGCCCAGGTAGGTCACGGAGAGCGCGGCCAGCGCGGCGCCCGCCCAGCCGGCGTCGAGGTGGGTGGCCGGGTGGGCCGGGTCCATGGTGGCCAGGACCTTCTTGATGAGGCCGAGCTGGTGCTGGCGCAGGCCGGGCGCGCTGCCGGCGTAGAGGGCCTCGCGCAGGGTGCGGGCGTTGGTGGGGGTCGCGTCGAACGTGTGGGCGGCGGCGCCGAAGTCGGCGATGGCGCGGCGCATGGCGTCGACGGTGGGGGCGTCGGTCACGTCGATCTCGGAGCGCGAGTAGTCGTGGTAGGCGACCGCGTGCAGATACGTGAACATCTCCTCCAGGTGGGAGGAGTTACGGCCGTCGTGGGCGGCGGCCAGGCCGGATATCCGGCGGGAGACGGCCTGGACGTGCGCGTCCGACATGACCGGGGCCAGGCGGGCGTCCCAGGTCCAGATGAGCCCGCGCAGACAGCCGTCGGCGAGGACGGCCTGGTCGCCGAGGAAGTCGGCGAACTGCTCCGGGGTGAGACCGGTGATCCCGTCGAGGGTGCAGGGGACGCCCGCGGCGACGCTCTTCGCGGTGGGGGCCGCCTTGACCGCCTTGCCGCGCTTCTGCAGGTCGTCGGCGGGCGCGGCGGCGGGCGTGGCCGCACCGGGGACCTGCCCGGCGATGTTCTGGCCGCCGGGGGCCGGCGCCGGCGCCGGGGTGTTGTCCTTCGCGTCGGCCAGGCGGTCGACCTCGTCGAACGGGTTCCCCGTGGGGCCGGGGGCGGGGGTGGCGGGGGCGGCCTGCGCGCCGGTGAAGGTGGCCGGGGCCGTGAACTCGGCGGCCTGCGTGGTGGCCTGTCCCGCCGTGGCGAGGAGGGTCACGGCTACGGCGGAGGCGAGAAGGGAAGAGCGCACAGCTCTGTGCTTGAGCACCGAGAACTCCTGATGGGAGAGGTGAGGTGGGGGGTGGTGCGTGAACTGCCCTGCGTCACACGGCGTTTGACGGGGGTTAACGTGCCGCAATGTGAGCTGTAACATAGTAATGTGAAATTGCACTGACAAGCCCTGTGCGCCCACCAGTTCGCATCTTTCTTGAGGGAGTCCTCGTGACCGACGCGTCCGCCCGCCTCAACACGGGCAGTCACGACCGCCCGGTGTCCCCGGAGTTGTCCCGGTACATGGCGGGCAACTGGGCCGCGACCCCGCTGCCCGACTCCGGCCGGGTTCCCGGCCACGCCGTCACCCCGGCCCGCCGGGCGCGGCTCTCGGCCCGCTTCCCGGGCGAGCGGCTGATCGTCCCGGCCGGGGAGCTGAAGGTCCGCTCCAACGACTGCGACCACCGCTTCCGCCCGCACAGCGCGTACGCCTGGCTGACCGGCCTCACCGGCGAGGACCAGGCGGGCCACGTCCTGGTCATGGAGCCGTCGGGCCCGCACGCCCACGAAGCCGTGCTGTACCTGCGGCCGCGCTCGCCGCGGGCGGACGGGGACGGGGAGTTCTACCGGGACCGCCGGTACGGGGAGTTCTGGGTGGGCCGCCGGCCGGACCTCGCGGAAGCCGAGCGCCTCACCGGTATCCGCTGCGCGCACCTGGACGCACTCGGCTCACCGGCCGGCCGCAACGCGTCCGCCGACGCCGAACTCGCCTCCGCGCTCGCGGAGCTGCGCCTGGTGAAGGACGCGTGGGAGGTCGAGCAGCTCCAACTGGCCGTCGACCACACGACGGCGGGTTTCGAGGACGTCGTACGGGCCCTGCCGCGCGCGCTGGCGCATCCGCGCGGGGAGCGGTGGATCGAGGGGGTCTTCGGCCTGCGCGCCCGGGCGGAGGGCAACGGCACCGGGTACGAGACGATCGCGGCGTCCGGCGCCCACGCCTGCACCCTGCACTGGATCCGCAACGACGGCCGGCTGAACGGGGCGGAACTGCTGCTCCTGGACGCGGGCGTGGAGACGGACACCCTCTACACGGCCGACATCACCCGCACCCTGCCGCTGTCGGGCCGCTTCTCCCCCGTCCAGCGCCAGGTGTACGAGCTGGTCCTGGCCGCCCAGGAGGCGGGCATCGCGGCGCTGCGCCCGGGGGCGAGCTTCGGGGACTTCCACCGGGCCGGTATGCGGGTGATCGCGGAGGGCCTGGCGGAGTGGGGCGTGCTGAAGGACGCGGAGGGCGACCTGCACCGGCGGTACACGCTGTGCAGCAGCGGCCACATGCTGGGGCTCGACGTGCACGACTGCGCGAAGGCCCGGGCGGAGACCTATCTGGACGGCGTACTGGAGGAGGGGCAGGTCCTGACGGTGGAACCGGGCCTCTACCTCCAGCCCGACGACGAGACCCTCCCGGCGGAGCTGCGGGGCATCGGCGTCCGCATCGAGGACGACCTGGTCATCACGGCGAACGGCGCGCGCCTGATGTCGGGTGCGCTGCCGCGCACGGTGTCCGGGATCGAGGAGTGGATGGGCCGCCTCCTGGAACCCGACCGGTCCTGACCACCACGGGTTCGCCTGCGGCGCCGCTGCCGGGGCTCCGTCCCGGACCCCGCGCCTCAAACGCCGGCGAGGCTGATGTTTCAGCCCGTCCAGGGGGCACCTCCCGGCGGTGGCCGGGGGAGTTCGAGGACCGGGTCCGGGCGGAGCCCCGGCAGGGCAGCGGCGCCGCTACGCGAGCACCGCCACGCCGTCGAGTTCCACCAGGGCCTGATCGTCCCAGAGGCGGACCACGCCGATGACGGCCATCGCCGGATAGTCGCGGCCGGCCGACCGCCGCCAGATGCGGCCCAGTTCGGCCGCGTGGGTCCGGTACGCCGCCACGTCCACCGCGTACACCGTCACCCGGGCCAGGTCCGCCGGGGTGCCGCCGGCCGCGGCGAGGGCCGTCAGGAGGTTGGCGAGGGCGACCTCGAACTGCTCCGGCAGGCTCTCGCCGACCACCTTGCCCCCGCCGTCCAGGGCGGTCTGGCCCGCCAGGAACACCAGCCGGGTGCCGGTCGCCGCGACCGCGTGCGAGAAACCCGTCGCGGGCGACAGCTCCGCCGGGTTGATCCGCTCCAGACTCATCGCGCCGCCACCGCCCCGTACAGCTCCCTCGCGATGATCGTGCGCTGCACCTCGCTCGCCCCCTCGTAGATCCGCGGTGCCCGCACCTCCCGGTAGAGGTGTTCGAGCAGGTGGCCGCGCTGGAGGGCGACCGCGCCGTGCAGTTGGACCGCGTGGTCGACCACGTACTGGGCCGTCTCCGTGGCCAGCAGCTTCGCCATCGCCGCCCGGCGCGGGACGTCCCCGGCCCCCCGGTCGTAGGCCCCGGCCGCCGCGTACACCAGCAGCCGGGCCGCCTCCGTGCGGGTGGCCATCTCGGCCACCCGGTGCGCCACCGCCTGCAGATCGCTCAGCGTTCCGCCGAATGCGGGCCGGTCCGCCGTGTACGCGAGCGTCGCGTCCAGCGCGGCCCGGGCCATGCCCACCGCGAAGGCGCCGACGCTCGGCCGGAAGAGGTTCAGGGTGTCCATCGCGACGCGGAAACCCCGCCCGGGTTCGCCGAGCAGGTCCCGCGGGGCGACCGGTACCCCGTCGAAGGCGAGGGAGCCGATGGGGTGCGGGGAGAGCATGTCCAGGGGTGCGCCGGAGAGTCCGGGGCGGTCGGCCGGGACCAGGAAGGCCGAGACCCCCTTCGCCCCCGGCCCTTCGCCCGTTCGGGCGAACACGGTGTAGAAGTCCGCCTCGGGGGCGTTGGAGATCCAGCACTTCTCACCGCTGAGCCGCCAGCCGCCCCCGCCGGCCGGATCGGGCGTCGCCGCCAGCGCCAGCGCCGCCGCGTCCGAGCCCGCCCCCGGCTCGCTCAGCGCGAAGGCGGCCACCGCCCGCCCAGAGCGCACCTGCGGCAGCCACCGCTCCCGCTGCTCCCCGCTCCCCGCCCGCAGGACCGGGTAGGCCCCGAGCCCCTGCAGGGCGAGCGCCGTCTCGGCCTCCGTGCAACCGTAGGCGAGGGATTCCCTCAGCAGGCACAGTTCCAGCGCGCCCGAGGCGAACACCCGCTCCAGCAGGCCCAGCTCCCCCAGTGCCGCCAGCAGCGGCCGGTTGACCCGCCCCGGCTCCCCCTTCTCGGCCAGTGGCCGCAGCCGCTGCACCGCCAGTGCGCGCAACTGCCCGCACCACTCCTCCTGGTCCACCCCGAGCGCGAATCCGGTCATCCGAACATCCCCGCATCTATCGCGTCCTGTTGACTGCCGTCACCATCACGATACGCTCCTGGAAGGACCTTCCGGCTAGGGCCGGAGGAACCACCGCACGGCCGGCTCCACCCCACCCCGGACCGCTGCAAGGGGGGCGACCCGCCTTGGACCTCAAGCCTTCCGCTCACACCGACACCTTCGCCCGTGACCATCTGCCACCCGCGGACACCTGGCCGGAGCTCCTCTTCGATCTGCCCGAACTGGCCTACCCGGACCGCCTGAACTGCGGGGCCGAGCTGCTCGACGCCACCATCGCCCGATTCGGCCCCGCGGGCGCCGACCGCCCGGCCTTCCGCAGCGCCGCGGGCGAGGTGTGGACGTACGGCGGTCTGCGCGAGCGCGTGGACCGCCTGGCCCACACGCTCACCGCCGACCTCGGCGTGGTCCCCGGCAACCGGGTGCTCCTGCGCGGGCCCACCGGCCCCTGGCTCGCCGCCTGCTGGCTCGCGGTGATGAAGGCGGGCGCGGTGGCCGTCACCGTACTGCCCCAGCAGCGCGCGCAGGAGCTGGCCACGGTGTGCGCGATGGCCCGGGTGGGGCACGCCCTGTGCCATGCGGACGTGCTGGACGACCTGGTCAAGGCCGAGGTGCCGGGGCTGCGGATCACCGTCTACGGCGGCGGGGACCCGGGCGACCTGCTCCGGCTGGCCGAGAGACATCCCGACCCCTTCCCGGCCGCCCCGACCTCCGCGGACGACGTCGCCCTGATCGCCTTCACCTCCGGGACCACCGGACGGCCCAAGGGCTGCATGCACTTCCACCGCGACCTGCTCGCCGTCGCCGACACCTTCTCCCGCAGCGTGCTGCGGCCCCGCCCGGACGACGTCTTCGCGGGCAGCCCGCCGCTCGGCTTCACCTTCGGCCTCGGCGGACTGGTCGTCTTCCCGCTGCGGGCCGGGGCCTCGGCGCTGCTGCTGGAGGAGGCGGTGCCGCGCCGGCTGCTGCCCGCGCTCGCGGAGCACCGGGTGACGGTGCTGTTCACCGCGCCCACCGCGTACCGGACGATGCTGGACGCGCTGGGCCCGTACGACGTGGGCATGTACGACCTGTCGGCGCTGCGCCGCTGCGTCTCGGCCGGCGAGAACCTGCCCGCCGCCACCTGGCAGGCCTGGTACGAGCGCACCGGCCTGCGGATCATCAACGGCATCGGGGCGACCGAGCTGCTGCACATCTTCATCTCCGCCGCCGACGAGGACATCCGGCCCGGGACCACGGGCCGGGTGGTCCCGGGCTGGGAGGCCCGGGTGGTGGACCGGGCGGGCCTCCCGGTCCCGGACAACGAGCCGGGGCTGCTGGCCGTGCGCGGCCCGGTGGGCTGCCGCTACCTGGCCGATCCCCGGCAGGGGGAGTACGTACAGGGCGGGTGGAACCTGACCGGTGACACCTACGTCCGCGATCCGGAGGGCTACTTCCGCTACGTCGCCCGGGCGGACGACATGATCGTCTCGGCGGGCTACAACATCGCGGGCCCCGAGGTGGAGGAAGCCCTGCTGCGCCACCCGGACGTGGTGGAGGCGGCGGTGGTGGGCCTCCCGGACGAGCGCCGCGGGCAGATCGTGGTGGCGTACACCGTGGCACGCGACGGCGCGGTGCTGACGGAGGAGGTCCTGCGCACCTTCATGCGGGCGGAACTGGCCCCGCACAAGTGCCCGCGCTCCTTCGTCTTCCTCCCCGCCCTCCCCCGTACCGCGACGGGCAAACTGCAGCGCTTCCGGCTGCGCGATCCCGGCGCCCGGCCCGATCCACCCGACAGGATCTAGAGTGAACCCGTGGTCGAGCAGCACACTCCGCGATCCCTGATCGTCACGTTCTACGGAGCCTACGGGCGGGCCTTCGAGGGCCCGGTCCCGGTGGCCGCGCTGATCCGCCTGCTGGGCGCGGCCGGCGTGGACGCCCCGTCGGTCCGCTCGTCGGTGTCCCGGCTGAAGCGGCGCGGCTTCCTGCTGCCCGAGCGGGCGGCGGACGGCTCGGCGGCGTACGGACTCTCCGAGGAGGCGCGGCAGCTGCTGGACGACGGCGACCGCCGGATCTACGGCAGCCCGCAGCTGTCGGAGGAGTGGCTGGTGGCGGTGTTCTCCGTGCCGGAGCAGGAGCGGAACAAACGGCATCTGCTGCGCTCGCGGCTGGCCCGGCTCGGTTTCGGCGCGGTGGCGCCGGGCGTGTGGATCGCCCCGGCCCGGCTGGCCGAGGAGACCGCGCACACCCTGGAGCGGCTGCACCTGACCCCGTACGTGGAACTCTTCCGCGGCGCCCACCTCGGTTTCGCCCCGACCGCCGAGGCGGTGGCCCGCTGGTGGGACCTGGCGGCCCTGGCCAAGCAGCACGAGGAATTCCTCGACCTGCACGAACCCGTCCTGCGCGCGCTCCGGCCGGGCCCGGAGCCGAGCCCGGAGGAGGCCTACCGGAGTTACCTCCTCGCTCTGGACACCTGGCGGCGCCTCCCGTACGCCGACCCGGGCCTGCCGCGGGAACTGCTCCCGGCGGACTGGCCGGGCGACCGGGCGGCGGCGGTCTTCACCGAGCTGCACGAGCGGCTGCGGAACATCGGGGCCGGGTTCGCGGAACCGTAGACGCAACCGGCCGCGTCACGAGGTGCTGTAACGCATTCCGGTCTTCCTCCGCACCCACCGCAGTCGCCGCAGTCGCCGTCCGCGGCCGCGTTGGCTGCCCGCGTGAGAAATCCGGGTGCGGACGCGCCGCGCGCCGCGCCACGATGGACCATGACCTGGACCTTCAGTACGGACCTGACGGCCTATCTGGCCGCGGCGGGCCCGGCCGCGGCCGCGCAGCCCGTCTCCAACACCCTTCTGCTGACCGTGGCCGACGGGCTGCGGCGCCGCGGGGCCGGGGCCTATGGTGACGGCGCCCCCTTCTTCGGCTGGTGGACCGGGCCCGACGGCGCCGTCGCCGGCGGCCTGCTGTGCACCCCGCCGTTCCCGGTCGTGCTCGGCGTGCTGCCCCGGGAGGCGGTCCGCGCGCTGGGGGCCGCGCTCGCCACCGAACCGCTGCTCGCCGCAGCACACGCGTTCAACGCCCGCCGCCCGGACGCGGAAGCACTCGCCGAAGCCTGGGGCCGGCCCACCCGGATCGCCGAGGAACTGCGCCTGTACCGGCTGGCCGGCCTGACCGCCCCGGATCCCGCCCCGGCCGGGCGGGCCCGGCCCGCCACCGGGGCGGACCTCCCGCTGCTGCTGGAGTGGACCACGGCCTTCAGGGCCGAGGCGGGCGTCCCGGGCAGCGCCTCCGAGGACGTGCTGCGCGACCGGATCTCCTACGGCGGGATCCGGCTGTGGGAACACGCCGGGACTCCCGTCTCGCTGGCCGGCTTCTCCCGCCCGATCGGCCCCGCTTCCCGCATCGGCCCCGTCTACACCCCGCCCGGGCACCGCGGCCGCGGCTACGCCGCCGCGGTCACGCACGCGGTGAGCGAAGCGGCGTACGCGGCCGGCGCCACCGAGGTCCTCCTCTTCACGGACCTGGCCAACCCCACCAGCAACGGCGTCTACCTACGCCTGGGCTACGCCCCGGTCGAGGACCGCGCCGAGATCGTCCCGGCGTGACGCACGTCAACGCCTCAACAGCCCGGCATCCTGGCATCGGATGGCGTGCACACCGACAGGGTGATCCGAAGGGAGCTTGGGAGCGTGGCAGCATCCGAGTCGAGGGATCGGCTGGATCCGCTGGCAAAGACCGCACTGTGGACCGCGTCGATGCGAGCGCGTGAACATGACCGCGAGGACCGCCTCTTCTGCGATCCCCTCGCGGGTCTTCTGGCCGGCACAGAGGGTCCCGAGATCATGCGTCGGTTCGAAGGTGCTGTCCAGCCAGGCGTGGAGGATCCTGCGCTCGCCGTTCGGACTCGCTACCTCGACGACCAGTTGGTGGCACAGGACCGCGATGGAATGCGACAGTTCGTCTTCCTCGCCGCGGGCATGGACACTCGGGCCTTCAGGTTGCCCTGGTCGACCGGAGTCACTGTCTTCGAACTCGACCGACCCGCCTTGCTCACGCTGAAGGACGAGCTCCTTGAACGTGCCGGCGCCCGCAGCCAGTGCGAGAGGGTCCCGCTGGGCGTGGATCTGGTGGCGGACTGGACCACGCCGTTGCTGGAAGCGCGCTTCGACGCGGCCCGGTCCACTACGTGGCTGATCGAGGGGCTGCTCTACTTCCTGGACCCGATGCAGCGCGATGTGCTGCTGCGGCACCTGTCGGAGATGTCTGCGTCCGGGAGCCGCATCCTCGCGGACTACGTGGGCCAGACCGTCCTCGACAGCTCCGCGATGGCGTCTTGGCGCACGCGGATGGAGGAACAGGGCCACCCCTGGAAATCCGGGAGCGACGAACCTGATTCGCTGTTCTCCGAATTCGGCTGGACGGTTCGCACAGCAGCGTACGGCGATCCCGACGCCGACTACGGGCGCTGGGGTGACGCGGTGGTCGCACCAGGCGTTCCGGGAACGCGCGGGCGCTACCTCGTCTCGGGTGAACTCCCCTGAGCAGAGTGGCACCGGAACCGATCGCCCCGGCCTGAGGCCAGGGCGACCCGCCACTACTTGTGAAGACCCACGAAGGAAGGACCGACCCGTACCGGGGTGATCGTGATCTCTTCCCAGACTCCCGAGGTGGCGTACGGCTCCACGGCAAGCCATTGATCGAGCTCGGCCCTCGACGGGTAGTCGAGAACGAGCATGGAACCGATCATGTTCCCGTCCTCCCTGAGCAGAGCCGTGCCGAAGAGCAACCTTCCCTCGGCCACGAGCTTGTCGCCCAGAGCGACATGCGCATCACGCACCGCCAGCCGGCGGCTCAACGCGCCTTCATCGGTCCCATCACGACCGATGAGCATGAACTGCACGTTCGCCTCCTTGCACCCTCATACCTACACCGTCCAGGACGCAGCCGGCGAGGTCGGGGTGAAGCCAGGTTCGCTCCGGCCAAGCCGGTCTCTCCAAGCACCGCACGGGCCATGTCCGCATGGCCGATCCTAGTGTCCTGAAGGCGCACCCCTGCAGGATCCCTCCGGCCTGCCCACGGCAAGCCTTCTGCAACTCCCTTCAGGCCTTCGGGACCTGGGTGTTCTGGCAGACGGTCAGGAGCCAGCGGCCGTCGTCGTCCTTGGTCATCACGTACGTCGGGACGCCCTCGTCCCCGGGGCCGTCGGCCGAGTGGTAGAGCTGGCTGACCTTGACCGCGGCCACGTCCGGCCGGAGGAACTGGAGGTGGGTGACGGTGTAGCTGACCTGGCCGTCCCAGCTCGCGCCGGGAAGAACCGCGCGGGTGAACTCGGAGATGGCGTCCAGGCCGATGAGGACCTTGCCCCCGCCGGTGGTCCACAGGGCGTCGGGATGGAAGAGGGAGAGGAAGGCGTCGGGGTCCTTGGCCTGCTGCGAGGCCTCGACGGCGGCCACCACCTGGTGAATGGCCTCGAT
Organism: Streptomyces sp. NPDC001502; assembly: GCF_042894785.1. Taxonomy (NCBI): domain Bacteria; kingdom Bacillati; phylum Actinomycetota; class Actinomycetes; order Kitasatosporales; family Streptomycetaceae; genus Streptomyces; species Streptomyces sp. NPDC001502. Next base: position 260,421 of record NZ_JBIAVW010000007.1, on the reverse strand, counting down.
GTCAGCGGTCCGGGCTGCGTTTTCGGTCGTCATGTGGATCATCATCGAACCTCAAGGGCACTTGAGGTCAAGGCCCGTCTCGCAGGCCGGTCACGCCGGGACGGTCTCGGCGCGGTCCTCGACCGGGGTGCCCCGGCGATCCGGGTGGGCCGCCCCCAGACCGCCTGCCGGCACACCCAGGCCCCGAAGGCCCAGGGACGCCGGGCTCGCCGGGGGGCCCGCGACCGTATTCGGGTGAACCTCGTCCGGCAGGCGGTGCGGGGGCGGCCGTACCGGCGTGGCGTGAACCCTGCCACGGAATACAAGGCGGGACCACCCCCCAAAGAGAGGTCCACGTCCCCCATGCGCCGTCGTTTCCTGCTCGCCGCCTCCGCCGCGGCGACCGCCTTCACCGCCACCCTGTCACTCGCCCTGACCGCACCCGCCGCCTCCGCCGGGACGGGTGGGGGCGGGGAGGAGCACGAGCCCTGGGTGGTGCGCGCAGCCGCGCAGCGCACGGACGCCAAGGCGTTCCGTTCGCTGTGCGGTGAGCAGAAGGAGGGCAGACCCGAGCGCCGCACGTTCCCGCTGTTCGGGCGCGGCAAGGGCTTCACCGCGGTGCAGGACTTCCAGCGCCAGGAGCCGGACGGCACGGTGTACTGGGGCGGCCACGACCCGAAGAACCCGGAGAACACCATCTCCGTGTCCGCCATCGGGGCCTGCACCGAGGGACCGGTCACCCTCTCCGGCGTCATCACGATCGGCTTCCGCCAGTACGCGTACCAGCCGCTGGCCAAGCGTCCGGGCTGGTACGAGCTGCAGGAGATCGACTCCCTCGAACTGCCGCCCAGCGGGGTCGGTGTCGACACGGTCAACGTCCCCGCGAAGAAGCCGCACAAGCCGCACCACCCGAACAAGCCCCACAAGCCGCACAGGCCCGGTCTGCGGGCCGCCACGCCCAACGACCCGGCCGCCATCGACATCGTCGTCGCCTACACGCCGGCCACCGTCGAGGTGATGGGCAGTGTCCAGGCGGTCCAGTCCCGCATCAGCTACGGCGTGAACCAGCTCAACCGGGCGCTCGCCACCGACAACGTGCCGGCCAGCGTGCACGTCGTCCACACCTACCAGACCGCTGCCACGGGCGTCCCCCGAGAGAACGTCAACACCCTGCTCAGCATGATCAGCAACCCCGCGAACACGGTCCTCGGCGCCACGGCCGCCGCCCGGCGCAACCAGTACGGCGGTGACCTGGTGGCGCTCCTCGCCTCCGTCCCCTTCGAGGACAGCTCCGGCGCGGCGAGCCTGCCCGACCCGGGCCCGACCTCGACGACCGACAGTGCCGCGTTCTCGGTCACCAGCATCGGGTCCGTGGCGGCCTGGGAGAACCTCGCGCACGAGATCGGCCACAACTTCGGCATGAAGCACGACCGCCTGACGGTCACGAACCAGGGCGGTGCCACCCCCGCGGGCACGTTCAACTACGGCTGGGTCACGCCCAACGGCCAGCACCGCACGCTCATGGCGTACTCCACCGCCTGCCCCCAGGCGTGCAACGTGGTCAACTCGTACTCCACCCCCGAGCGCACCTGGAACGGTCAGGTCCTCGGCAACGCCCAGAACAACAACGCCGCCGTCGCTCTGCAGAACGCGGACACCCTGGCCGGATACCGGGCCTCCCTCGTGACCAACCGCCGCTCCCTCACCCTGCTGCACGACCCCGCGGGCGCGGGCACGGTCCGGGTCAGCGAGTACGGCCCGTACGACCCCGGCACGCAGGTCACCGTCACCGCCGTCCCCAACCCCGGCTTCCGGTTCGACGCCTGGGCGGTGGACGGGATCGAGCTGGACGGGAACAACCCGAACTACCAGCTCACCATGAACGCGGACCGGACCGTCAACGCCCTGTTCGTCCCGATCGCGCAGCCGTAGCCGTAGCCGTCCCGCCGATGGGCCGCCGAAGGGCCGCCGTCTAGCCGCGGCCCGTCGGCGGTGTGCGGCTGCCCGCGCGGTACGGGACCGGCCAGGGCGCGCCGGGGCCTTCGTAGGACTGCTCGGCGGCCGCGTGCAGGGTCCAGTGGGGGTCGTAGAGGTGGGGGCGGCCGAGGGCGCAGAGGTCGGCACGCCCGGCCAGCAGCAAGGAGTTCACGTCGTCCCAGGAGGAGATGGCACCGACCGCGATGACCGGGACGCCGAGCGCGTTGCGGATCCGGTCGGCGTACGGGGTCTGGTACGAGCGCCCGTACTCGGGGGCCTCGTCAGCGACCACCTGGCCCGTCGATACGTCGATGGCGTCCGCGCCGCGGGCGGCGAAGGCGGCCGCGATCCGTACCGCCTCCTCGGGCGAGGTGCCTCCGGGTGCCCAGTCGGTGGCCGAGAGGCGGACCGTCATCGGGCGGTCCTCGGGCCACACGGCGCGGACCGCGTCGAAGACCTCCAGCGGGAAGCGCAGCCGGTTCTCCAGGCAGCCGCCGTACTCGTCGTCGCGGTGGTTGGTCAGGGGGGACAGGAAGCCGGAGAGCAGGTAGCCGTGGGCGCAGTGCAGTTCGAGCAGGTCGAATCCGGCGTCGGCGGCGCGGACGGCGGCGGCCGCGAAATCGGAGCGCAGCGCCGCCAGGTCGGCGCGCCCGAGGGTGCGCGGCAGCGCCGAGACGCCCGGCCGGTAGGGGAGCGCGGAGGCGGCCACCAGCGGCCAGTTGCCCTCGGGCAGGGGGTCGTCCATGCCCTCCCACATCACCCGGGTCGAGCCCTTGCGGCCGGCGTGCCCGAGCTGGACGCCGAGGGCGGTACCGGGCGCCGAGGTGTGGACGAAGTCGGCGATCCGCTTCCAGGCGGCCGCCTGGTCCTGGGTGTAGAGGCCGGTGCAGCCGGGGGTGATGCGGCCCTCGGCGGACACGCAGACCATCTCCGTCATCACCAGCCCGGCCCCGCCGAGGGCCCGCCCGCCCAGGTGGACGAGGTGGAAGTCGCCCGGCAGCCCGTCCTCGGCCGAGTACATGTCCATCGGTGAGACGACGACCCGGTTGCGCAGGGTCAGGCCCCGCAGGGTGAAGGGCGTGAACATCGCGGGTGTGCCGTCCGGGCAGCCGAAGTCCCCTTCCACGGCCCGCGTGAACCGTGCGTCGCGCATCCGCAGGTTGTCGTGCGTGACCCGGCGGCTGCGGGTGAGCAGGTTGAAGGCGAACTGCCGGGCGGGCTGGCCGACGTATCCGGCGATCTCCTCGAACCAGTGCCGGCTCGCGGCCGCCGCCCGCTGGGTGCTGGCGACCGCCGGGCGGCGGGCCGCCTCGTAGGCGGCGAGGGCGGCCGGGATGTCGCCCGGCACGGCGCCCACGGCCTCGGCGAGCGCGAGCGCGTCCTCCACCGCCAGTTTGGTCCCCGACCCGATGGAGAAGTGGGCGGTGTGCGCCGCGTCGCCGAGCAGCACCGTGTTGCCGTGCGACCAGCGCTCGTTGACGACGGTACGGAACTGCGTCCACGCGGAGCGGTTGCCGCGCAGCGGGCGCCCGCGCAGGGCCTCGCTGAAGATCTTGGCGCAGCGGGCCGCCGATTCGTCCTCGTCGCACAGGTCGAAGCCGGCCGCCCGCCACACCTCGTCGCGCATCTCCACGATCACCGTGGAGGCGTCGGCCGCGTAGGGGTAGGCGTGCAGCTGCATGACCCCGTGCTCGGTCTCCGCGATCTCGAAGCGGAAGGCGTCGAAGGCGAAGTCGGCGGCGAGCCAGATGTAGCGGCAGCGTCCGCCGGTCAGTGTCGGCCCGTAGTGCGCGGCGCCGGCCTCCCGGAGCGCGCTGTGCACCCCGTCGGCCGCGACCACCAGGTCGTACGAGGCCGCGAGCTCGGCGGCCGCCGGGGCCTCGGAGCGGAAGCGGAGGCGGACGCCGAGGCCCGCGCAGCGCTCGTGCAGGATCTCCAGCAGCCGGCGCCGCCCGATGGCCGCGAAGCCGTGGCCGCCGGAGGTCAGCAGCCGGCCGCGGTGCACGATGTCCACGTCGTCCCAGCGCACGAACTCCGCGCTCAGGGCCGTGTGGACGACGGTGTCGGCCCGCTCGATGCCGCCGAGCGTCTCGTCGGAGAGCACCACGCCGAAGCCGAAGGTGTCGTCCGGGGCGTTGCGCTCCCAGACCTCCACCGTGTGGCCCTGGCGGGCCAGCAGCGCGGCGGCGTACAGCCCTCCCGGTCCCCCGCCGACGACGGCGACCCGCATGGCACCAGGAGCCATGTGACTACCTGCCCTTCCACTCCGGCGGCCGCTTCCCGGTGAAGGCCGCGTGGAACTCCGCGTAGTCCTGGCCGTGCATCAGCAGGGCCTGGGTGGCGGCGTCCAGTTCCACGGACGCGGCCAGTGGCATGTCGAGCTCGGCGGTGAGCAGGGCCTTGGTCTGCGCGTGGGCGAGGGCGGGGCCCGCGGCCAGGCGTGCGGCGAGTTCCGCGGCCCGTACGTGGGCCTTGCCCTCCTCGGTGAGCTCGCTGAGCAGGCCGATCCGCTCGGCCTCGGCCGCGTGGACGGGCTCCCCGAGCATCAGCAGGCGGGTGGCGTGGCCGAGGCCGACGACCCGGGGGAGCAGGTAGGCCGCGCCCATGTCGCCGCCGGAGAGACCGACGCGGGTGAAGAGGAAGGCGAAGCGGGCGGTGGGGTCGGCGATCCGGAAGTCGGCGGCGAGCGCGAGGACGGCTCCGGCCCCGGCGGCCACCCCGTGCACGGCGGCGATCACCGGGAAGGGGCATTCGCGGATGGCGCGCACCACCTGGCCGGTCATCCGGTTGAAGTCGAGGAGCTGGGCGGTGTCCATGGCGAGGGTGGCGCCGATGATCTCGTCGACGTCCCCGCCGGAGCAGAAGCCGCGCCCCTCGCCGCCGAGCACGAGGGCGCGTACGGAGCGCTCACGGGACAGTTCGCCGAGCAGATCGCGCAGGTCGGCGTAGGCGCCGAAGGTGAGCGCGTTCAGCTTCTCGGGGCGGTCGAAGGTGACGGTGGCGACGCCGTCCTGCCGGGTGACCCGGAGGTGGTGCCACCGTTCGGTCGCTGGTGTGGAACCGGTGAAGGGGCTCACGTCACCGAAGGTATCACCAGATCGTGACTGCCGTCACAGAAGCACGACATATTCGCGCCGCGGGGCGCCTGACGGGATGAGAATTCGACTTCGTATCGTTGAAACCGGGAGTTCACCCTTCCCCGCCCTACACCGACCCCGCCCTACCCCGACCCCGGAACGGATGGCCCTTCCTTGCCCGACGCCTCCGCCTGGCGGATCGCCCTGCCCCACACGGCCGCCGCCGTACCCATGGCCCGCGCCCTCGTCCGCACCGCGCTGGCCGACACCGACGCGCCCGCCGACCGGGACACCGCGGAGCTCCTGACGGCGGAACTGGTCGCCAACGCCGTGGAGCACACCAGCTCCGGCGCCCCGATCGAGCTGGTCGTGGAACTGCGCGCGAACGGCTGCCAGGTCGAGGTCCACGACGGCGATCCGTGCCCGCCCGGCGACCTGTCGGCCCGTCCGGACGCCGGCCGGCCCGACCCCTGGCAGGAGCACGGCCGCGGCCTGCTGCTGATCCGGAGCCTGAGCTCCGACTGCGGCCACCGCCCCACCCCGCGCGGCAAGGCCGTGTGGTTCACCCTGCCCGCACAGCGCACCGGCGCCGGCAGCGGCACCGGCAGCGGCACCGGCAGCGCCTGACGCGGCGCATGGCGCGACGCATGACGAGCCGTATGACTATGCGTCACCCCGGCCGGACCGGCCGGGCCGGGCGAGGGTGGCGACAAGCACGGCCTTGATGGTGTGCAGCCGGTTCTCGGCCTCGTCGAAGACGATGGAGTGCTCCGACTCGAACACCTCGTCCGTCACCTCCAGGGAGTCGAGCCCGTGCCGCTCGTGGATCTCCCGGGCCACCTTGGTGCCGAGGTCGTGGAAGGCCGGCAGGCAGTGCATGAACTTCACGTCCGGGTTCCCGGTGGCGCGCAGCACGTCCATGGTCACCGCGTACGGGGACAGGACCGCGATCCGCTCGTCCCAGACCTCCTTGGGCTCCCCCATGGACACCCAGATGTCGGTCACGACGAAGTCCGCCCCGGCGACCCCCTCGGCGACCTCCTCGGTCAGGGTGAGCCGGGCTCCGCTCTCCGCCGCGAGCTCCCGCGCCGCGGCCACCACCGACTCGGCGGGCCAGTAGGACCGGGGCGCGACGATCCGCACGTCCATGCCCAGCAGCGCTCCGGTCACGAGGTAGGAGTTGCCCATGTTGAAGCGGGCGTCGCCGAGGTAGGCGAAGGCGATCCGGTTCAGCGGCTTGGTGGTGTGCTCGGTCATGGTGAGCAGGTCGGCCAGCATCTGGGTCGGGTGCCAGTCGTCGGTGAGTCCGTTGAAGACGGGGACGCCCGAGTGGGCGGCGAGCTCCTCCACGGCCTGCTGGCTGTCCCCCCGGTACTCGATCCCGTCGAACATCCGGCCGAGCACCCGGGCGGTGTCCTTGACCGACTCCTTGTGGCCCATCTGGGAGCCGGCGGGGTCGAGGTAGGTGGTGTGCGCGCCCTGGTCCGCGGCGGCGACCTCGAAGGCGCAGCGGGTCCGGGTGGAGGTCTTCTCGAAGATCAGCGCGATGTTCCTGCCCTGCAGCAGGCGCTGCTCGACCCCGGCCTTCTTGGCGGCCTTCAGGTCGGCGGCGAGCTCGATCAGACCGCGGAACTCGGCGGCCGTGAAATCCAGCTCCTTGAGAAAACTGCGGCCGGCGAGGTCGGTGGCCATGGGGTCGCTCCAGCGTCACGGTGACAGGGGATGTTGGAAGTCTATACGATCCTCTGTATTGATATACAGACCGGGCCCGGGACCTTTCCCCGGGCCCTGAACCCCTCCCCCAGGCTCGGCCCGCCTCAGACCCCGGGCCCGGCCCGCCTCAGACCGCGTCCCGCTCGACGGGACAGCTCATGCAGCGCGGTCCGCCCCGGCCCCGCCCCAGCTCGCTGCCCGGGATCTCGATCACCTCGATGCCCATCTTGCGCAGGTGCGTGTTGGTCGTCACGTTCCGCTCGTAGGCGACCACCACCCCCGGCTCCACGGCGAGCACGTTGCACCCGTCGTCCCACTGCTCGCGCTCCGCCGAGTGCACGTCCTGCGTCGCGGTCAGCACCCGGATCGAGTCCAGGCCGAGCGCCCCCGCGATGGCCCGGTGCATGTGGTCCTCCGGGTGGTCGGTGACCTTCAGCTCCTGCGGCCCGCCGCCCGGCTCGATCGTGTAGGAGGGGAGCATCCCGAGCCCGGCGTACTGAGTAAACGTATCTCCGTCGACCATCGTCATCACCGTGTCCAGGTGCATGAAGGCCCGCGACTTGGGCATGTCCAGCGCCACGATGGACGTCGCCGAACCGGCGGCGAACAGGCCTCGTGCCAGCATCTCCACCGCCTGCGGGGTGGTCCGCTCGCTCATCCCGATCAGCACCGCCCCGTTGCCGATGACCAGGACGTCCCCGCCCTCGATCGTCGACGGGTAGTCCGCCTGCCCCTGCGACCAGTAGTGGAAGGCGCCGGAGGTGGTGAAGAGCGGGTGGTGCTTGTAGATCACCTCGAAGTGGACCGTCTCGCGCTGCCGGGCGGGCCAGCGCATCGCGTTGATGGACACCCCGTCGTAGATCCAGGCGGAGGTGTCCCGGGTGAAGAGGTGGTTGGGCAGCGGGCCCAGCAGGAAACCGTCCAGGTCCAGGGCGTGGAAGCGCACCGACACCGGCTCGGCGTGCCGCTCCAGGAACTCCCGCTTGGTCATCCCTCCGACCAGGGCCTCCGCCAGCTCGGCCGAGGTCAGCCCGTCGAAGACCGACCGCAGGTGGTCGGTGGCGAGCGGCCCGTACTCCTTCTCGTCGAAGACCCGGTCCAGTACGAGGTGTCTCGCCTCCGGGATGTCGAGGGCCTCGCACAGGAGGTCACCGAAGAGGTGGACCTCCACGCCCCGGTCCCGCAGCACGTCCGCGAAGCCGTCGTGCTCCTGGCGGGCCCGGCGCACCCACAGCACGTCGTCGAAGAGGAGTGCGTCCTTGTTGCTCGGTGTGAGCCGCTTCAGCTCCAGGTCGGGCCGGTGGAGGATGACGCGGCGAAGCCGCCCGGTCTCGGAGTCGACATGGAATCCCATGCCGTACACATTCCCAGACCGAACGGCTTTTTGACGTGGCGTCCGCTCAGCGAGGGGTGGTGAGGCCGAGAAGAGCCGAGGGGGCCCCGGTGAGCTCCGGGGTGGTCAAGCCCAGTTCGGGCACGGTCAGGTTCGGCACTCCGGAGTTGGAGGCGTCCGGCATCGTCAGCAGACCACCGGCGACCAGGCCGGGGGTCCGGGCGAGCAGGCCGGTGGCAGGCGCCTCGACGGAACCCTCGCCGTCCGTCTCCGGCTTGCCCAGCAGGTTCGGCACCGGGGAGGTGACGAGGGTGCTGCCGAGCTCGGTGCCGATCGGGAGCGACGGGAACAGTGGGGTCGGAAGCATGTTCCCCTTGTGGAAGCGGGGCGCCTCGGGCGCTCCCACGACCGGCATCGGCACGCCCGTGCCCACGCGCGGGGTGTCCACGCCCAGCGTGGTCTTCACGGCGTCCAGCGGGACATCGACCGGCACCGACTGGGCCACGGCCGGGGTGGCCGCTCCGGCCGCAGCCATACAGGTCATGAGCGCCGCAATGCTTCCGCGCGCGGTCATCTTCATAGGTGACGTTCCGTCCTTCCAGGGTCGCGGACATTCCGCTGCCCTGGTTGAACGATCCCGCCGGTGGTTTTCCCGGAGTTCTCCGCGAAAGTTCCCCCATACGACCTAATTCGAGGCCGTACGGGGGCCACCCCTTTACGGGCCGTGCTGACGTGGCCCCCCCCCCGCGCGGCGGTGCCGTCTCACAGGCGCGGGTCGACCGGCTCCGACTCCAGCGCCAGCACCGCGAAGACCGCCTCGTGGACCCGCCACAGCGGCTCGTCGGCCGCCAGCCGGTCCAGCGCCTCCAGCCCGAGCGCGTACTCGCGCAGGGCGAGCGAGCGCTTGTGCCCGAGGAACCGGTCGCGCAGCCGCTCCAGGTGGTCCGGACGGGTGTACTCCGGGCCGTAGATGATCCGCAGGTACTCGCGCCCGCGCACCTTGACCCCGGGCTGGACCAGTCGGCCCTTGCCGTCCTTGGCGTACGCCTGGAGCGGCTTGACGACCATGCCCTCGCCGCCGGCGGCCGTCAGCTCCAGCCACCAGTCCGTGCCGGCCCGTACGGAATCCTCGTCCGCGGTGTCCACCAGGATCCGGCCGGTGCGGCGCAGCAGTCCGGTGCCGGCCGCCTCGTCAGCGGCGACCAGCCGGTCCAGCCAGAACAGCTGCTCGTCGTGGGGCACCGCGGCCAGCGACCGCCCGGCCACCGCCAGCAGCTGGAACGGCGCGAACCGTACGCCGTCCAGACCGTCGGTGGTCCAGCAGTAGCGCCGGTAGGAGTCGGTGAAGGCGGCCGCGTCGGCGGCCCGGCCGCGCTGCCGCTCCAGCAGCTCGCCGGTCTCGACGCCCCGGGCGGTGGCCGCCTCCAGGGCGGCGATGGCGCCCGGGAAGACGGCGCCGGAGGCGGCGCCGACGGCGGCGTACTGGTTGCGCAGCAGGCCGCCGGACTTCAGGGACCAGGGCAGGAGTTCCCCGTCGAGCAGCAGCCAGTCGGTGCCGAGTTCCTCCCAGAGGCCGGCGTCGGTGACCGCCGAGCGCAGCCGGGTGAGGACCTCCTCGGTGACCGCCGGATCCTTGAAGAAGGGCCGCCCGGTGCGGGTGTAGACGGAGCCGGTCGGCCCGTCGACGCCGAAGCGCTCGCGGGCCGCGTCGGCGTCCTTGCAGACGAGGACGGTGGCGCGGGAGCCCATGTGCTTCTCCTCGCAGACCACCTGGGCGATGCCGTCCTTGCGGTACTGGGCGAAGGCCTCGGCCGGGTGCTCCAGGTAGCCCTCATCAGCGGCTCCGCCGCGGGCGTCCTGGCGGGAGGTGGCCGTGGGCGCCATGGTGGGCGGCAGGTACGGGACGAGGCGGGGGTCCACCGCGAAGCGGCTCATGACCTCCAGGGCCGCCGCCGCGTTCTCCTCGCGCACGTTCACGTTGCCCAGGTGCCGGGTCTCCACGACCCGGCGGCCGTGCACGTCCGCCAGGTCGAGCGGGCGGCCGTCGTGCCCGCCCGGCGCCTCGGCGACGAGCGGCTTGACCGGCTCGTACCAGACCTTCTCGGCCGGTACGTCGACCAGTTCGCGCTCGGGCCAGCGCAGGGCGGTCATCCGGCCGCCGAAGACGGCGCCGGTGTCGAGGCAGATGGTGTTGTTGATCCAGGTGGTGTCGGGGACCGGGGTGTGGCCGTAGACCACGACGGCCTTGCCCCGGTAGTCCTCGGCCCACGGGTAGCGCACGGGCAGGCCGAACTCGTCGGTCTCGCCGGTGGTTTCCCCGTAGAGGGCGTGCGAGCGGACCCGGCCGGAGGTGCGGCCGTGGTACTTCTCGGGCAGACCGGCGTGGCAGACCACCAGCTTGCCGCCGTCGAGGACGTAGTGGCTGACGAGGCCGCGGATGAACTCCCTCACCTCCTGGACGAACTCCTCCGGCTCCCTCTCCAGCTGCTCGATGGTCTCGGCGAGCCCGTGGGTCCGCTGGACCTTGGAGCCCTTCAGGTAACGGCCGAGCTTGTTCTCGTGGTTCCCGGGCACGCACAGGGCGTTGCCGGACTTCACCATGCCCATGACGCGGCGCAGGACGCCGGGGCTGTCGGGGCCGCGGTCGACGAGGTCGCCGACGAAGACGGCGGTGCGGCCCTCGGGGTGGACCCCGTCCTCGTAGCCGAGCTTGGCGAGCAGGGTCTCCAGCTCGGAGGAACAGCCGTGGATGTCACCGACGATGTCGAAGGGGCCGGTGAGGTGGGTGAGGTCGTTGAACCGCTTTTCCAGGACCACCTCGGCGGTCTCGGCCTCCTCGACGGAGCGCAGTACGTGGACCTTGCGGAAGCCCTCGCGCTCCAGACCGCGCAGCGAGCGCCGCAGGTCGCGGCGGTGCCGCTGGATGACCGCACGGGGCAGGCCGGCCCGGTCGGGGCGGCCGGCGTTGCGTTCGGCGCAGACCTCCTCGGGCATGTCCAGGACGATGGCGATCGGCAGGACGTCGTGCTCGCGGGCGAGCTGGACCAGCTGCCGGCGGGCGTCGGCCTGGACGCTGGTGGCGTCGACGACGGTGAGGCGGCCGGCGGCGAGGCGCTTGCCCGCGATGTAGTGCAGGACGTCGAAGGCGTCGCGGCTGGCGCTCTGGTCGTTCTCGTCGTCGCAGACCAGGCCCCGGCAGTAGTCGGAGGAGATGACCTCGGTGGCCTTGAAGTGCTTGCGCGCGAAGGTGGACTTGCCCGATCCGGTGGCCCCGATCAGGACGACGAGGGACAGGTCGGTGACGGGAAGTGTGCGCGTACGGGGGGTCTCGGTGCCGGTCATGCTGCCTCGCCCTCCTTCGGGGTGTCGGTGGTGCGGATCGTGTCGGTGGTGTCGGCGGTGTCGGTGGTGTCGGTGGTGTCGGTGGTGTCGGTGGTGTCGGTCGCGTCGATGATGTCGGTCGCCTCGGTGCCGTCGTGCTGGGTGAAGACGGCCATCTGGGTCGGCGGCCCGACCTCGGGGTCGTCGTCGCCGACGGGCACGTAGCGGACCCCGTAGCCGTGGCGCCGCGCGACCTGGTCGGCCCAGGCGCGGAACTCCTCGCGGTTCCACTCGAAGCGGTGGTCGCCGTGGCGGACGTGGCCGGCGGGCAGGGTCTCCCAGCGCACGTTGTACTCGACGTTGGGGGTGGTGACGAGGACCGTGCGGGGGCGGGCCGAGCCGAAGACCGCGTACTCCAGCGCGGGCAGCCGCTCGGGGTCCAGGTGCTCGATGACCTCGCTGAGCACGGCCGCGTCGTAGCCGGCCAGCCGCTTGTCGGTGTACGCGAGGGAGCCCTGCAGGAGCTTCAGGCGCGCGCTCTGCCGTTCGCCCATCCGGTCCAGCCGCAGCCGCCGGGCCGCGATCTGCAAGGCCCGCACGGACACGTCCATGCCGACGATCTCGGAGTACGCCGGGTCCCCGAGCAGCGCCTGGAGCAACTGCCCCTGGCCGCAGCCGAGGTCCAGCACCCGCTGGGCGCCGGCGACCCGCAGGGCGGCCAGGATCGCCTCGCGCCGCTGCACGGCGAGCGGCACGGGCCGCTCCTCGGTGTCGCGGGTCTCGTCCACCGCGTTGTCGAGCTCCTCGACCTCGCTGCCGTCGGCCTCGGCGAGGCGGACCAGTTCCAGGCGCTCGATGGCGTTCTGGGTCAGCCGCTTGTGGCGGGCCAGGTAGCGGGAGGTGATCAGCCCGTTCTCGGGGTGCGCGGCGAGCCAGCCGTCTCCGGCGCGCAGCAGCTTGTCGACCTCGTCCGGGGAGATCCAGTAGTGCTTGGAGTCGTCGAGGACCGGCAGCAGCACGTAGAGCTGGCGCAGGGCGTCGGCGAGGCGCAGCTCGCCCTCCAGGACGAGCCGTACGTAGCGGGAGTCCCCCCACTCGGGGAACTGCTCGTCGAGCGGTACGGGCTCGGCCTCCACGAGGTCCCAGCCGAGCGGGCCGAACAGCCGGTGCACGAGCGCGGCCCCGCCGCGGGCGGGCAGCACCGGGATCTCGACGCGCAGCGGCCGGGCCTGCTCCGGGAGCTCGGGGCGGGCGGTGCACTGTCCCTTGAGGGCGGTGCGGAACACTCCGCTGAGCGCGACGGCGAGCAGCGAGGACGCGGCGTACGGCCGGTCGTTCACGTACTGCGCGAGCGCGGCGTCCGGCGCTCCGCCCCGGCCCTTGCCCCGGCCGCGCCGCACGAGCGCGACGGGGTCCACCTCCAGCAGCAGGGCCGCCGTGCACCGCTGGACCGAGGCCTCGGGGTAGAACACGTGAGCGGTGCCGTGAGAGGTGGAGAACGCCTGCGTCTTGCCGGGATGCTTGTGCAGCAGATAGCCCAGGTCGGTGGCGGGTCGTTCGGGGGAACCGGTGGTGGAGATCGTCAGGAACACATGACCGAGTATCGTCCGTGGCCCTCCCCGCCGACCAGGGATTTTCCCTCTCGGGCGAGGGCCGCCGCGAGCCGACCGGGATCGGTGAGCTCGGCACGCCGTGCGGGGCGGACCGGCTGCGGGTCGTGCACGACCACGGGGTCGTCGGGAGCGGCGGCAAGGAGGCCCTTCTGGAGGACACCGGGCGCACGAGGAGACAGCTCCGTGACCGTCAGCCCGCGCGGACGGTCCGGGCCAGGTCCGCGATCCGGGTCGGGCCGATGCGGCAGCAGCCGCCGATGAGGCGGGCGCCGGTGGTGTACCAGACCCGCGTGGGCCAGGGGGCGGGGGTTTCGGGGGTGCGCCAGGTGCGGGTGCCGGCGTCCCAGACCGAGCCGTCGTTGGGGTAGGCCACGAGGGGTTTGGCGGTCTCGCCGGCCGCCGCCTCCAGCGCGGGCAGGACATCGGCAGGGTCACAGCAGTTGACGCCGACCGCGATGACCTCCGGGGAGGCGGCGGCGAGGGCGAAGGCCTCGCCGAGGGGCTGTCCGGCCCGCGTGCGGCCGGCGGCCACCGTGTACGAGAGCCAGGCGGGTGCGCCGGTCTCGGCGAGGACGGCGAGCAGCGCCTCGGCCTCGTCGCTGTCGGGGATGGTCTCCACGGCCAGGACGTCGGGGCCGGCGGCGAGCAGGGCCTCGATGCGGGGGCGGTGGAAGGCGGCGAGCTCGCGCACGCTCAGGCCGTACCGGCCGCGGTACTCGGAGCCGTCCGCGAGCACCGCTCCGTACGGGCCCACGGAGGCGGCCACCCACACCTCGTGGTCGGCGGCCTCGGCCGCCCGGGCGGCCAGGCGCACGCTGTGCCGCAGCAGGGCGGTGGTCTCGGCGCGGTCGTGGCCGTGGGCGGCGAAGGCCTCGTAGCCGACCTGGTAACTGGCGGTGATCAGCACCTCGGCGCCGGCCCGGGCGTACGCCGTGTGGGCGGCCGCCACCTGGTCCGGGCGTTCGGCGAGCACCCGGCCCGACCAGAGGTCGCCGGACAGGTCGCAGCCCTGGTCGGTGAGCTGGTTGCTGAGCCCGCCGTCCAGGAGTACGGCCCTGCGGACCAGGGCTTCGGCGAGCGGGGCGGACGCACGTGGCATGGGTTTCCCGCCCCTCTCAGCGGAGCTGGGAGAGCACCTGGGCGGAGATCAGCTCCAGGTGGTCCAGGTCGTCGAGGTCGAGCAGCTGGAGGTAGACGCGGGAGGAGCCGGCGGCGCCGTAGGCGCCGATCTTCTCCACGACCTCGGCCGGGGAGCCGGCCAGGCCGTTGGCCTTGAGCTCGTCGACGTCACGGCCGATGGCGGCGGCCCGGCGGGCCACCTCGGCGTCGTCCTTGCCCACGCAGACGACGAGGGCGTTGGAGCAGCGGAGGTCGTCGGCCTTGCGGCCGGCCTCCTCGGCGGCCTCCCGGACCCGGGCGAACTGCCGCTCGCTGTCGGCGATCGACGCGAAGGGCATGTTGAACTCGTCGGCGTAGCGGGCGGCGAGCCGCGGGGTGCGCTTGGCTCCGTGGCCGCCGATGAGGACGGGGACCTTGGTCTGGGCGGGCTTGGGAAGCGCGGGCGAGTTCTCCACCTGGTAGTGCTTGCCCGCGTAGTCGAAGGTGGCGCCGGCCTCGGTGGCCCACAGGCCGGTGACGATGGCCAGCTGCTCCTCCAGCCGGGACATCCGGTCCGCCGGGAAGGGGATCCCGTACGCCTTGTGCTCCTGCTCGAACCAGCCCGCGCCGAGGCCCAGTTCGATGCGGCCGCCGGACATCTGGTCGACCTGGGCCACCTGGATGGCGAGGACTCCGGGCAGCCGGAAGGTTGCTGCCGTCATCAGCGTGCCGAGGCGGATCCGCTTGGTCTCCCGGGCCAGGCCCGCGAGGGTGATCCAGGCGTCGGTGGGGCCGGGCAGGCCGTCGTCGGATCCCATGCGCAGGTAGTGGTCGGAGCGAAAGAACGCGTCGAAGCCCAGGTCCTCGGTGGCCTTGGCGACGGTCAGGAGGGTGTCGTAGCTCGCACCCTGCTGGGGCTCGGTGAAAATGCGAAGGTCCATGCCCCCCATCCTGCACTTCCCGCCCCGGCAGGGTGAATCTTCGTCAACCGGACGGTCCGCCCCCGGACCCGCCAGTGACCAGCCCGGACGGAGATCGTTGGCTCGGACGGAGCCGGACCGCCCGGCCCGCGCGCCGGCGGCGTCCCGCCGGTGCGTCCACCGCCCCCTTCCGCCCTGGAAGGGCCAGGGCCGAGGAGGCCGCCATGTCCCACGAGGCCGTGCCGGAGACCCACCGACACACCGGAGCGACCGGACAGGCAGCACAGGCAGCACAGGCAGCACACGACCAGGCAGGTCAGGAGCCCGCGGTACCCGCCCAGGGCGGCGGCGCGCCGAAGGGCCTGCTGCAGCAGATGGAAGAACTGATGGCCGCGCTCAACGCCGACCTGTCCCAGCTCGACGCCGATCTCCAGGCCTCCACGGACCGCACCCCCGAGGGCGGGCGCCCGTCCTACCGGTCGTCCTGACCGTGCGGGTCCCGCCGCGCACGGCGGGACCCCCTCCGCGCCGCCCTCAGGCCACGCCCGAGGCCGACCCCCGCTCACGGACCACCATGCGGCGCAGGATCGCCCGCACCCGGTCGCTCGACTCGTCGGCGGCGTCGATCGACTCTATGCACTGCCAGTACAGGGCCTCGTCGTCCGTCCCGCAGGCCACCCCGACCAGGGCTATCCCCACTTCACCCAGCAGCGCCTGGAGTCCGAGCAGCGCCTGCCGGACATCCGACACCTCGCTCAACTGCGCGGCCCTCGGCGGATATTCGGGCGCGCTGCCCTCTCCGCGCAGGGCCGCCCGGTCGAGCACCCCGCAGCCTCTGCCTCCCGCTTCCCCCAGTCCCCGTGCCTCCGATCTGAGCTCCGGTGGCCCGGTGACCGCCAGATAGCTCCCTATGCCCTGGGCGAGCGCCTGGGCCTGCCAGGCCTCGCCCACGATGTCCCACGCGACCCCGCTCTGTGCCAGCGCGTGCCGGCCGGCCGCGATGAGCCGTACCGCATCCATATGCCGTCCCCCGTCCGCACGACATCCGCCATCCTCACCACTACCCAGAGTGAGGGCAACAGCTCAGTAAAGCCAGGGGTATTCGGAAAATGTGGACACAAACGTGATTGTGGATGAGTCCATCACTCCGAAGAGTGACGATTCGGGCTCGATGAGCCCGGAACGGGGAAGCGGAGTTCGTTCCTCTCGATCTTCGCGGCGAGCGCATCCAGCACATCCACCCCGAGAACCTCACAGAACTGCAGCAGATACGCCAGCACGTCGGCCACCTCGTCGGCCACCCGGTGGGCCGATTCCGGCTTCTCCATGACCTTCGCCGACTGCTCGGGTGTCAGCCACTGGAAGATTTCGACCAGTTCGGCCGCCTCCACACTGAGCGCCACCGCCAGGTTCTTGGGCGTGTGGTACGGCTCCCAGCCGCGCGCCGCCGCGAACTGCGCGAGCCGGCGCTGCAGCCGGTCCAGCCGCTCGTCGGGCCGCTCGCCGATCCGCCCCTCGGGGGATTCCGGCCGCCGCTCGGGCTGTTCCTGCGTCTCGTTCATGCCCTCAGGTCTACCATCGCGATGCCCGGGAGGTCGCGGGCCGCCGCCGCGGTCCCCTCCCCCACCGCCGCCACCAGCCGGATGTGGCCGCGGCCGCAGGACAGCAGGGCCAGGCGCAGCAGCTCGGCGCTCTGCCGCCGGTCGAGGCCCCGGTCGAAGCCGTCGGCCAGCACTGTCAGCGCCTGCCGCGCGGAGAGCAGTTCGGCCGCCGGGTCCATGGCCAGCACTCCGGGACCGGTCAGCAGGACCAGCGCCAGTGCGAGGAAGCGGAGTTCGCCCGCGCCCAGCCGGGCCAGCTCCGTGGCGGGCCGGCCGGGGCCGCGGTCCAGGACCGCCGCGACGGGGCCGCCGCCCGCAGGAGCCCGTACGTCCAGCCCCGCGACGGGCCCCGCGCAGCCGGTGCGGGCCGCCTCCGCCAGCAGCGCGTGGCGGGTGCCGCATTCGCTGCGGGTCCGGCGCAGCACGTCGGCCAGGTTGGCGCAGTCGCCCAGCAGCCGTCCCTCGCCCGGCGGGACGGCGGCGCGCATCCGGTCGGGGCGGGGGTCGCACGGGAACACCGCGCGCAGGGCCACGACCACCTGCTCGGCGGCGGCCAGGACCTGGCGCTGGCCCGCGGTGGAACCGGCGACGCGGAGCGGGAGCAGTGCCGTGCCGAGCCGGTCGTCGGGCAGCGGGGCCCTGGTGACGCCGATGGCGCCGCCGGTCAGCCAGGCGGCCTGGACCGAGCGCCGGCCGGGGTCGCGCAGGGCGGTGGCGAGCAGGATCTGCCCGTCCTGCGAGAGCCGTTCACCGACGATCCGCAGCGTGGGCTCGGCCTGGACGGCGAGGTCGAGCCGGACCGGGCCGACGGGTCCGTCCACGGTGCAGCCGAGGCGGAACCCGCGCCGGCGCTGCGCGTCGGGGACGGCCCGGTCGGGGATGCGGGCGCGCGGATCCGGGAAGACCTCCTCCAGCGTGGCCCCGGAACCCAGCGCGGCCAGGGCCTCGTAGGCGGCCAGGGCCTGGGACTTGCCGCTGCCGCTCGGCCCGGCGAAGAGGGTGAGGGGGCCGAGCGGGAAGACCGCCGAGCGGTGCGGCCCGAAGGCGGAGAGCCGCAGCTCGGTGACCACGGGCCGCGGCTGCCGCTGCGCGGACTCGGCGGAGCGCCGCCCGGAGCCGCCGGGGCCGGCCTGCGCCGGCACGGCCGGGTCACCGGCGGGATCGGGCCGCGGTCCGGCCACCGAGGCGGCCCCGGAGACCCCGGAGGTCTCTGCGGGCACGGAGGTCGCGGAAGTCGCGGAAGTCGCGGAAGCGGTCGGTGTGGCAGGAGGGGCGGGCGGGGCCGGGGGCGCCGCGGCGGGCTGCTCGCCGGCCGGTCCGGCCTCGGGGGAATCGGTGCGGGTGTCGGCTAACGCGACGACGCCGGCGGCGGTGCGCCCCGCCGTCGTCGCGTCCAGGGTGGCGTCCATGCGCGGGACGGTACGGCCCGCCGGACCCCCCGCGGCTCCGGCGAACCGTTCCCTCGCGGGGACCTTCCTACGATCGGGGGACGGCCGCGGCCGCGATCCCCTCGACCTCGGTCCCCACCGGCGCGAGCAGGAAGACGTTCCGGTCCACCCGGTGCATCCCGCTGCCCAGGCCGAAGACCACGCCGCTGCTGAAGTCCAGGATCCGCTTGGCCACTTCGCTGTCCGCCCCGGTGAGGTCGAGCAGGACCGGGATCTGCGCGATCAGGTACTCCGCCACCTCCCGCGCGTCCGCGAAGATCTGAACTCTGATCACCACGAAGCGCCGCTGCTCCGCCGCCGACGCCCCGGGCGCCGTCGGAATCGTGCGGTGGTCCACCCGGGAGGGCCATTCGTTGCGACTGCGCAGGGGGACCACCTGCGCGAGCCCCTCCCACTGTTCGTCGGTGACGTCGTACCTGCTCACCGGGCCGCCTCGGCCGTGCGCTTCATGTGCATCCCCCCATCCTCTCGCGTTTCACCCGTTCAGCCCAACAACGACACGAGCGTGCCGGGTACTCCTGGAGAGCCGGATAGGTTAGGTTAGGCATACCTAAGTCACTCGGACGAGGAGAGATCCGCATGCGCCTGTTCGGTGCCCCCGTCACCCCGGCCGACCGGCCCACCGATGCCGAGCACATCCGGTCGATCCTGACCGCCGCCCACTCCATGACCGTGATCACCGACGGGCAGCGCTCCGAGGTCCGTCACCTCGACGGCAGCGACCCGATGGGACGGCTGCACCTGCACCCCGCCGAGCCCGGCGGCGAGTCCGAGTACCGGCCGTCGATCCGGCTGGAGTTCACCGACGTCGCCCCCACCCCCGTACGGGACCGGGTGCGCGCCCGCGTCACCGTGCTGGGCCGTCTGCTCACCCCCTACTCCGACCTGGCCGAAGGCTCCGGCGCCGACTCCACCTGCATGGAATTCGACCGGGCCGTCCTGGAGACCCCGGACGGCCGCTCGCACGTCGGCCTCGAAGAGCTGGACGCGGCCTGCCCCGACCCCCTGTCCCCGTACGAGGCGGGCATGCTCACGCACCTCCTCGACGACCACCACGACCTGGTCACCCTGCTGCTGCGGCTGGTCCGGCCGCTGCCCGCCGCCACGGTGCTCCGCGCGCTGCCGGTCGCCATGGACCGGTACGGGATCACCCTGCGGCTGGAGGAACGGCGCGGCCACCGCGACGTGCGGCTGCCGTTCCCCTCGCCCCTCGACGACGTCGAGCAGGCCGGTACGCAGATCCAGGCACTCTTCAGCGCGGCCCGGCGGAGCTCGCACCGCAACACCCTGCCGGCCTGACGGGCCGGAATACCCGGCCGCGGACCCGCGTTGGAGATGATCATGAAGGCCATCGCATACAGCGCATACGGAACTCCCGCCACACTCCAGCTCGTTGACCTGCCGCAGCCCAAGGTGGGCCCGGGCGAGGTGCTCGTCCGCGTCAAGGCCGCCGGGGTCAACCCGGTGGACTGGAAGCTCGCCGCCGGATACCTCGACCCGATCCTCGAAGTCCGCTACCCGGTCATACCCGGCTGGGACGTGGCCGGAGTCGTCGAAGCCGTCGGCGAGGACACCTTCGACTACGCCGTCGGCGACGAGGTCTACGGCTACGTCCGCAAGGAGTGGGTCGAACTCGGCGCGTACGCCGAGCTGGTGTCCGCCCCCGTGCGTACCCTCGCCCGCAAGCCCCGCGAGCTGAGCTTCGAGCAGGCCGCGGGCCTCCCGCTGGCCGGCCTCACCGCCTACCAGTCCCTCACCCGCGCCGGCCTCAAGGCCGGGGAGACCGTGGTCATCCACTCCGCGGCCGGCGGCACCGGATCCTTCGGCGTGCAGATCGCCGTCGCGCTCGGCCTGCGGGTCATCGGCACGGCGGGCGCGCACAACCACGACTACCTGCGCTCCCTCGGCGCGGAGCCCGTGCTGTACGGGGAGGGGCTGGCGGACCGGATCCGCGCGCTCGCGCCCGACGGCATCGACGCGGGCCTGGACTTCTACGGCGACGATGTCATCGAGACCCTCCAGTCCCTGGTCAGGGAACGCCACCGGGTGGTCTCCATCGCCGACTACAACGCGGCCGCCAAGGGCGCCCACCAGCTGTGGGTGCGCCCGGACACCGCCGACCTGACCTTCCTGGCGGAACTGGCCGACGCGGGGAAGCTCACGGTCAACGTGGAGCACGCGCTGCCGCTCGCCGAGGCCGCCAGGGCCTGGGAGCTGAGCGCCGCGGGCCGCACCCGCGGCAAGATCGTCCTGACCGTCTGACCGCCCGGCCGTCCGACCGGCCCACGGCACACGTGCGCGCCGCCGGAGCACGGGGCTCCGGCGGCGCGCACCCGCTCAGGACGTGATCGGCGGCGCGGACCGGCCCAGCGGCGGCCCGATCGCCCGCAGCGATCCGGGCGTCCGCCCTTCACCCCAGCCGATGTGGCGCCGGTAGCTGCCGAGCAGCCCGCGGCTCACCAGCCCCGCTTCGTCCCGTACGGCCGGATCCTCCGGAAGGGGATGGGTCAGCGGGGCCACGAACAGCGCGTCCACCGGGCAGTTCGCCTCGCACAGGAAGCAGGTCTGGCAGTCCTCCTGCCGTGCGAGCAGCGGAATCCCCTCGGGCCCCCGTTCGAAGACATCCGTCGGGCACACCTCCACACACTTGTCGCAGGCGATGCAGCGCTCCGCCGAGACGAGTTCGATCACGCCGCCACCACCGCCTTCGCCGCGGGCCTGGTCCACACCCGGTCCAGGCCGCCGACCAGGATCCGGTGGTGTTGAGCCGGGTCCTGGTCCGGGTGGTCGAGGCGCTTGGCCATCCCCCGGGTCTCGGACCGGGCGAGGGCGGCCGCGTACATCCACCGGGCGTGCGCGGTCATCGCCGCCGCCTGCCGGGCCCTGACCACGTCGGCCCCCGAGCCGTGCAGGCCCGCGCGCAGCTGTGACCACGCCGTGTCGAGGATGCGCAGGGAAGCCGCCAGGACGTCGCCGCGGCGGAGGTAGTTCTTGTCGTAGGGCAGCACCTCCCGCTGTACGAGCGCCACGGCCTCGCGGTGTTCCGGTCCGGCGGCCGCTCTCCCCGTCGGGCGCAGGCCCGCACCGCCGGCGCCGGTGAGGGGGCGGCCGGCGGCCCGGCCGGGGCCGAGGGACAGGGCATGTCCGGCGGCGCCCCGGCCCGCCCAGCTGCCCGAGGAGATGGCCCAGGCGGCGTTGTGGCTGCCGCCTCCGGTGAAGCCTCCGCAGATCTCCTCGCGGGTGGCCGCGTCCCCGGCGGCGTACAGCCCGGGGACGCCGGTGGCGCAGTCGTCGCCGGTGATCCGGATGCCGCCGGTGCCGCGGACCGTGCCCTCGGCGAGCAGGGTGACGGCGAACCGGTCGGTGAAGGGGTCGATGCCGAGCCGGTCGAAGGTGAGGAAGAAGTTGGGCTGCGCGAGGCGCATCGCCGCCCGGGCTCCCTCGTCGGCGCGGTCGAGGCGCGCGTGGACCCGGGCGCCGGTGAGGAGTTCACGGGCGATCACCGAGCGGCCGCCCTGGCTGGCCGCGCCCTCCAGGACGCTGCCGTCCTCCTGGTAGAAGGTGGCGAAGGAGTAGAAGGCGGTCTTGGTGACGGAGGTGCCCTCGGGGGCGATCCCGTAGGCGTTGGAGAACTCCATGCCGGAGAGCTCCGCCCCGGCCTCGGCGGCGAAGAGCGCGCCGTCGCCGGTGTTGGTGTTGGTGCCGAGGGCTCCGCTGAGGAAGGCGCAGCCGCCGGTGGCGAGGACCACGGCGCCGGCCCGGACCCGGTAGGACTCGTGCAGCTGACGGCGGTAGCCGGCGGCGCCCGCGACGGCCCCGTCGGCGTCGGTGAGCAGCTCGGTGACCGGGCTGTGGTCGAGGACGCGGACCCCGGCCCGGCGGATCCGGATGCGCATCCGCCGCATGTACTCGGGGCCCTGCAGGCCGCCCCGGAGCGGCTGCCCGTCGGGGCCGGTGGGGAACGGGTAACGGCCGTGCGTGGCCAGCTCGTTCATCCGGTCGTAGGTCTCGTCGAGGACCCGGGCCATCCAGCGGCGGTCGGCCAGGTACCCGCCGAGGCCCTCCCGGGAGGCCATGGCGGCCTCCCGGGCGGCGGGCTCGGGCGGGACGTACCAGACGCCGGTGCCGCCCGCGGCCGTGGCGCCGCTCGTTCCGCAGTAGCCCTTGTCGGCGAGGACGACCCGGGCCCCCGCCCCGGCGGCCTTGAGGGCGGCCCAGGTGGCGGCCGGTCCGCCGCCGACGACGAGGACGTCGGTGGCGTACTCGGTCATACGCCCTCCCGGGTGTGCCGGTTGACCGGCCGGGCGAGGCCGTAGTTCTCGCGGAGGGTGGCGCCGGTGTACTCGGTGCGGAAGAGCCCGCGCCGCTGGAGGATCGGCACGACGTGGTCGACGAAGGCGGTCAGGCCGGTGGGCAGGACCGGCGCCATGATGTTGAAGCCGTCGGCGGCGCCCTGGGTGAACCACTCCTGGAGCTGGTCGGCGATCTGCTCGGGGGTGCCGGCGAAGACGCGGTGACCGCGGCCGGCGCCGAGGCGGGCGATCAGCTCGCGCAGGGTCAGGCCGTCGCGGCGGGCGAGCTCGGCGACGAGGGTGAAGCGGCTCTTGTTGCCGTTGATGTCCCGCTCCTCGGGCAGGTCCGGGAGCGGACCGTCCAGCGGCAGGCCGGTGAGGTCCACGTTCAGCATCCCGGAGAGCTGGGCGAGGCCGTACTCCGGCACCTGGAGGTCGGTGAGCTGCTGCTCCAGGGCCTTCGCCTCGGCCTCGGTGGATCCGATGACGGGCGCGATGCCGGGCAGGACGAGGAGGTCACTCTCGGCGCGGCCGTACTTGGCGAGGCGGGACTTGAGGTCCTTGTAGAAGGTCTGGCCGTCGGCGAGGGTCTGCTGGGCGGTGAAGACGGCCTCGGCGTACTGGGCCGCGAACTCCTTGCCGTCCTCGGAGGAGCCGGCCTGCACGAGCAGCGGGTAGCCCTGGGGGGAGCGCGGGACGTTGAGCGGTCCGGCGACGCCGAAGTGCTCGCCACGGTGGGCGGCGGGGTGCAGCTTGTCGGTGTCGGCGTAGATGCCGCGCTCCTTGTCGAGGACGATCGCGTCGTCCTCCCAGCTGTCCCAGAGCTTGGTGGCGACGTCGAGGAACTCGCGGGCGCGCTCGTAGCGGAGGTGGTGCTCCAGGTGCTCGTCGCGGTTGAAGTTGCGGGCCTCGTCGACGGTGCCGGAGGTGACGATGTTCCAGCCGGCCCGGCCGCCGCTGATGTGGTCGAGGGAGGCGAACTTGCGGGCCAGGTTGTAGGGCTCGTTGAAGGTCGTGGAGACGGTGGCGATGAGCCCGATGTGCTCGGTGACGGCGGCGATGGCGGAGAGCAGGGTGAGCGGCTCGAATCCGCCGAGGGCGTTGTGGCGGGCCTTGCCCCAGAGGGCGACTCCGTCGGCGAAGAAGATGGAGTCGAGCAGTCCGCGTTCGGCGGTGCGGGCCAGGTCCTGGAAGTAGCGCAGGTCGGTGATCAACTCGGGCCGGCTGTCGGGGTGGCGCCAGGCGGCGTCGTGGTGGCCGGCGTTCATCAGGAAGGCGTTGAGGTGGAGGGTGCGGTTCGCGGTCATGACTGTTCCCTGTGTTCGGTGGCGTTGCGTGCGGTGGCGGCCCGGACGGCGCGGGGCGGCGGGGGCGCGGGGCGGCGTGGACGGCGGAGACGGCGGGGACGGCGGGGCGGGCGTCAGGCGGGGACGCGCCAGGTGCTCAGACGGCGTTCGATCGTGACCAGCAGCTGGTTGAAGGCCACGCCGACGGCGGAGATGGTGATGATGCCCGCGTACATCTGCGGGATCGCGAAGTTGTACTGCGAGGCGTTGATCAGGTAGCCGAGGCCCGCCTTGGCGCCGATCATCTCGGCGGCCACCAGGACGAGGATGGAGACCGCACCGGCCAGCCGGATGCCGGTGAAGATGGCCGGTACGGAGGACGGCAGGATCACCTTCTGGAAGAGCCTCGGGGTGGACAGGTCCATCGAGCGGGCCAGTCTGACCAGGGTGGGGTCGGCGTTGCCCACCGCGCTGATGGTGTTCAGCAGGACCGGCCAGAGGCAGGCGTAGACGACGATCGAGACCTTCGAGGTCTCGCCGATGCCGAGGAGCAGGACGAAGACGGGCAGCAGGGCCAGCGCGGCGGTGTTGCGGAACACCTCCAGCAGGGGGCCGAGCAGCGCGGCGACCGGCCGGTACCAGCCGATGAGCAGGCCGAGCGGGACCGCGATGACGACGGCGATGCCGAAGCCGCCGAAGGAGCGGGCGAGGCTGGCCCGGGTGTGCTGGCCGAGCTGGCCGTTGCCCAGGAGGTCCCACCAGGCCGTGGCGACCTCGCTGACCGGCGGCAGGAAGGTGGCGTCGACCAGGCCGAGGCGGGGGGCGGTCTCCCACAGGGCGAGCAGGGCGACGAGGGCCACGGAGCGGAGGGCGGCGGCGCGCAGCCGCCGGCCCAGCGCCGCAGCGGCCTTCCGGACGGGGGACGGGGCGTGGCCGGCGCTCTGGGAGGACGCGGCCTTGGGTACCGGGGCGGCCTCCGGTCCGGTGGCGGGAGCACCCGGGGCCGCGGGAGCCTCGGCAGGCGCTGAAGTCTCGGGAGCCGCGGGGGCCTCCGGGACTGCGGGATCCGCAGGGGCCGCCGGGACCTCGGGAGCCTCCGGAACTGCAGGGGCCGCTGAAGTCGCTGGAGTCGCTGGGGCCGCTGGAACCGCTGGGGCCGCTGGAGTCGCTGGAGTCGCAGAAGCCTCCGCAACCGCGGGGACCTCAAGGGCCGCTGAAGCCTCCAGTGCCTCGGGGGCCGCTGAAGCCGCGGGGGCCGCAGGAGCCTCTGGGGCTGCGGGATCCGCCGGAACCGCCGGAGCCGCAGGGACCTCAAGGACCTCGGTGGCCGCCGGAGCTTCCGGAGCCGCAGGGGCCTCCGGAAGGGGGGATGCCGTTGCCGTGGTCGCCCGGCCGGCGCTGCGCAGGCGGCGTGCCGGCAGCGCCGGGACACCGGGCCGCGTCCTGCGGGACTCCCGGTCGGTGGATGCGGGGGCCGCGGGCGCCGTGTCCTCCCGTACCGCCTCCTGCCCGGCCGGGGCATCGGTGGCGGGGGTGGTGATGTTCGTGGTCATACGGTGGCCTCCTCCTTCTCCAGTTGCTGAGCACGGGCCACCTCGTCGTGGAGCAGGGTCCAGATCTCGTGGCGATAGCGGGCGAACTCGGGGCTGGAACGCAGGTCCTCGCCCTGGAAACCGGCGCCGCGGTCGCCGAAGGAGACCGGGACGATCTCCTTGACGCGGCCCGGGCGGGAGGTCATGACGGCCACCTTCTGGCCGAGGTAGACCGCCTCCTCGATGCCGTGCGTGATGAACACGACGGTCTTGCCGGTGCGCTGCCAGATGCGCCGCAGCTCGTCCTGGAGGGACTCGCGGGTCTGCGCGTCGAGCGCGGCGAACGGCTCGTCCATCAGCAGCACGTCCGGGTCGTACGCCAGCGAGCGGGCGATGGCGACGCGCTGGCGCATACCGCCGGAGAGTTCGTGCGGGTGCCGGTCCTCGAAGCCGGTGAGGCCGACGAGGTCGAGGAACTCCCGGGCCCTCGCCTTGCGTTCGCGGCGCGGGACGCCGGTCGCCTCCAGGCCGAATTCCACGTTGCCGAGCGCCGTCCGCCAGGGCAGCAGGGCGTACTGCTGGAAGACGATGCCCCGGTCCAGGCCCGGCCCGGTGATCGGCTTCCCGTCGAGCAGGATCCGGCCGGACGACGGCCGGGTCAGCCCGCCGAGCAGGTCCAGGAGGGTGGACTTGCCGCAGCCGCTGGGGCCCACGACCACCACGAACTCCCCCGCCTCGATCTCCAGGTCGATGCCGTCGAGCGCGGTGAACTGCTCCTTGTCCTTCTTGTCCTTGGTCGGGAAGGTCTTGGTCACTTCCTCGAACACGATCTTCGCCATGCCGGGTCAGCCCTTCCCGAAGCCGTTGAACTCGTTGGTGTAGAGGTCGGCGGGCTCCAGCTGCCCCTGCTTGATCTCGCCGCGCTCGCCGAGCCAGTCGAGCCAGAGCTGGAACTCCTTGTCCTCGATCCGGCCGCCCGTCTCGGCGACGCCGTACGAGCGCCAGTACTGGAGGGTGGCGGTGTCCTCGTTGCGGCCGCGCTTCTTGACGATCTCGGTCTGCCGCGCGATCACCTCCTCGCGCGGGGTGGTGCGGGCCCACTCGATGGCCTTGGCCACGCCCGTCACGAAGGTCCGTACGGTGTCCGGGTTCTCCTTGATGAACCGCTCGGTCATGATGTAGGAGCCGGCGCTGAACTTGCCGAGCAGGTCGAAGTCGCTGAACAGCGGTCTGATCCCGCCGCCCGCCACGGCCTTGTCGCGCAGGATCCCGCCCAGCACGCCCACGTCGATCTGCTTCTGGCGCAGCACCTGGTCGGTGTTGACGGGCGGCACGACGAGGGACTCGACCTTGGACGAATCGGCCTTGGCGAGGCCGTTGCGGCTCAGGTAGATGTCGAGGACGGCCTGGGAGTGCGCGCCCAGGGTGTTCATGCCGACCTTCTTGCCGAGGAGGTCTCGGGCGGAGCGGATCGGGCTGTCCTCCAGGACGTAGTAGCCGCTGTACGAGTGCTCGTCGACGCCGTAGTAGGAGATGACGGCCTTGATGGGGGCCTTGCTGGAGGCGAGCTTGACGATCGCGCCGTTGAAGGCGCCGCCGAAGTGGGTCTGGCCGGTGGCGGCGGACTGGATGTCCTGCGGGCCGCTGATGGTGTTGCCGACCCACTCCAGCTTGAGGTCTCCCAGGTATCCGAGGTCGGCGGCGAGTTCGGGGAGCGTGACGGCGCCGACCGAGCCCTGGTACTTCAGGGTCTTGACCTGGGCGCCGGAGCCGCCGCTGCGTGCGGTGGCCGTGCCGCAGCTCACCGCGGCCGCCGAGATGCCGAGCAGGGCGAGGAACTGGCGTCGGGAGGTGGTGGTCGAGGTGAAGGCTGCGGGCATGACGGTTCCTTGTCGGTGCGGGTCGCGTGGTGGCGGCGGCGTTACGGGGTGGTGGTGAGGGCGGCGGCGGTGACGGCGGTGGCGGGCGCTGAGCGAAGTGCCGCGGCGAACTCGTCGACGGCCTGGTAGAGGTCCAGTTCGGCCTCGGGCCGCAGCCGGTCGGGGCCCTCTCCGCGCTCGACGGAGGAGTCCAGGACGAACCGGCCGGCGGTGACGTGCCGGGCGCCGAGGGCGGCGAGCACGGGGCGCAGGGCGTAGTCGATGGTCAGGACGTGGGCGAGGCTGCCGCCGGTGGCCAGCGGCAGGACCGTCTTGCCGTCGAGGCCGTCCTGCGGGAGCAGGTCGAGGAAGGCCTTGAGCAGTCCGGTGTACGAGGCCTTGTAGACCGGGGTCGCGATCACCAGGCCGTCGGCCTCGGCGACGGCTTCGAGCGCCCGGCGGATCTCGGGCTCGCCGCGGCGGGCGGCGAGGAGGTCGGCGGCGGGGAGCTCGCGCACGGACAGGTGCGCGGTCTCGAAGCCGGAGTGGGACAGGCGGCGCAGTACGTGATCGGCGACGATCGCGGTACGGGAGTGGGCGGAGGGGCTGCCGGTGATGGCGAGCAGGTTGGGCACGGGGGCGCTCCTTGGGTGTCGTCAGGCGGAGGCGGCGGCGGAGCCGGCGGACGTGGCAGCGGACGTGGCGGCGGACGTGGACGTGGAGGCGCCGGAGGCGATGCCGAAGGAGGGGTCCGGGACGGCCTCCGGGCTGATCAGGCGGGAGGGCTCGCCGTCGGGGCCGACCGGGACGGTGCCGTCGACGGTGACGCGGCGCAGGGTGCGCTCGTGGTCGTCGGAGTCGTCCACGCCGTAGTGCTGGGTGGCGCGGTTGTCCCAGATCGCGACGTCGCCGGCCCGCCACTGCCAGCGGACGGTGTTCTCGGGGCTCTCGATGTGCGCCTGGAAGAGGTCCTGGAGGGCGCGGGAGTCACGGCCGGTGAGGCCGTTGATCCGCTGGACGAAGTTGCCGAGGAGCAGGGTGCGTTCGCCGGTCTCGGGGTGGACGCGGACCACCGGGTGCTCGGTGAGGAACTTGGTGGAGGTGAACACCTCGCGGTACTGGGCCAGGGCCTCGGGCAGGGCGTCGGGCCTGAGCGCGGCGTAGTCGTACTCGTTGGAGTGGACGGCGCGCAGGCTGTCGGCGAGGGCGCGGAGCGGCTCGGGGAGGTTGCTGTAGGCGGTGGCCGTGTTGGCCCAGAGGGTGTTGCCGCCGTACGGGGGGAGGGTGACGGCGCGGAGGATGGAGAAGGCGGGGTAGGCGGGGACGAAGGTGACGTCGGTGTGCCACTGGTTGGCGCGGGCGCCGTGGTGGGAGTCGATGCCGAGGGCGTAACGGCCGTCCGCGGAGGGGACGGTGGGGTGCGCGACGGGCGCGCCGAGCAGTTGGGCGAAGGCCTCGTGACCGGCCTCGTCGAGGTGGTCCTGGCCGCGGAAGAAGACGACCTTGTGGGCGAGGAGGGCGGCCCGGATCTCGGTGACGGTGCCGTCGGGCAGGTCGCCGCCGAGCTGCACGCCGCCTATCTCGGCACCGATGCGGCCGCCGATCCTGGTGACGGTGGTGGAGGTGGTGGCAGTGGCCATGAGGACTCCCTGGTCGGGGCTGCGGGGATTATTTCCGCAGCGGAAGAAATGGCGTTACGGAGTGGCCTGGCGCTGCGCTGCGCCGAGCGGTACGGGTGGGGATACGCACATGGGTACGGGCACGGGTACGGGCACGGGTACGGGTACGGGTACGGGTACGGGCACGGGCAGGGGTACGGGCACGAGGTGGTGCGGGAAGCGGTCGCCCGAGGCCGCGGAGGCCCCTCGGGCGACCCCGGCCCCGCCCGGAACCGACGAGAGCGGCAACGCGTCGCCCTGGCACGGGCCGTCCCGGGCGGACGCCGGCCGGGACCTCCGCAGCACACCCCGGCCGGCTCACCGACGAGGCACCCGGCGCCCCGGCACACCCGGCCGGGTGTCCCGGTGGGGCACCACCCCTGGGGGTGCCCCACCGCGACCGGAGCGGATCGGACGGACGACGGGCTCAGGAGGACCCTGCGAGGCGGCCCCGCGGGGCGCCGTCGCCGGACGGGGCCGGGCCGGGACGGGGCCGGGGGGACCCGGCGGGCCGGGGCGCCGGACCGACGGGTCAGGCGCGGCCGGGGGCCGGACAGCGGCCCGGACACTCACCCGGCTCGGTACAGAGGCCGGGGGTGTGGAGCCGCGGGGCGAGGAGTGCGTTCGCGGACATGTCCCGGAGCGTGTCAGCGGCCCCGATCGCGGTCAACCCCCTTCCGTGGCCGCCGAACGCCCCCGCGTCCGGCCCCCCGCCCGGCCCGCACACCCCTGCGACCTGCCCTTTCACCCTCGTACGCCACCCCACCCCGGCGGCCGAAAACCGTGGCCGGATTTCATGGCGCCGCAACGCAACCGCCATGCGTGATCGGCCGTGCATGATCGGGGGACACACCCCTGGGAGCACCCCCTCACCCTTCGAGGAGACCGCGTGACGCGTATGGCCGGTGACAGCCGGGCCGCAGCCAATGCCGCCACCGTGCTGCGGACGGTGCTCGACCACGGTCCGGTCGCGCGCAGCGCGATCGCCCCGCTGTGCGGGCTGAGTCCCGCCGCCGTGTCCCGGCAGACCACCGGGCTGCTCCGCGGCGGGCTGCTGCGCGAGCTGCCCGGGCCCGGCGGCGGGGTGGGGCGGCCGCGGATCCCGCTGGACCTGCACACCGGGGCCGTCGGCGGGCCGGTCGCCGCCGGGCTGCACATCGGGGTGCCGCATTCGACCTTCAGCCTCGTCGACCTCCGGGGGCAGCTGCTCGCCCGGCGGGCCTTCCCGCACGAGGGGCTCCCGTCGGACGGGCTGTCCGCCGCGATCGCCTCCGAACTGCGCCGCTTCCTCGGCGCGTACGAATCCGGGCGGCCGCTCCTCGGGGTCGGCGCGGCCCTCGGCGGATGGGTCGGCCCGGACGAGGGGACCGTCGTACGGCACCCCGCGCTGGGCTGGAGCGGCAAACCGCTCGCCGCCGAGCTGTCGGCCGCGCTCGGGCTGCCGGTGTGGATCGACAACCACGCCCGGGCCGTCGCGCGGGCCGAGATCCTCTTCGGCCGGCCCGAGGCCCGCCGGAGCCTGGTGCACCTGTTCATCGGCCGGGTCGTCGACGCCGCCTTCGGGATCGAGGGGACCGTGCACCAGGGTCCGGGCGCGGCGGCCGGCGACGTGGCCCATCTGCCGGTGCCGCGCTCGCAGGCCCCGTGCGCGTGCGGGCGTACCGGCTGCCTGGAGGCGACGGCGTCCGACACGGCGCTGGGCGCCGAGGCCGTGCGCCGGGGCATCGTGCCGGACCCTTCCGTGAACCTGCTGGTGGACGCCGCCGCCACCGGTGATCCGCGCGCCGACCGGCTGCTGCGCGAGCGCGCCCGCGCGGTGGGCCGCGCGGCGGCTCTTCTGTTGGATGTCTTCAATCCGGCGGTCATGGTCGTGACCGAGCTGGCGAGCGTCCTCGACGAGGGATACCTGCAGGAGATCCGGGCCGCCGCGATCGGGCTCTCGCACGTCTGCGACGATCCGGAGCGGATCGTGGTACCGCACGCGGGACCTGCCGTACTCCCGGAGGCGGCGGCAACCGTGCTGCTCAGCCGGGTGTTCCAGGACCCCTTCGGCATGGCCCGAGAGGGCGAGATCACACCCACCGGTATGGTGCCACCTGAGCGCGCTCCCCTACATTCGAGCCATGACGGTCCTGCCTGACGACGGGCTCTCCCTGGCCGCCGAGTTCCCTGACGCGACGCATGAGCAGTGGCAGCGCCTTGTAGAAGGCGTACTGCGCAAGTCGGGCAAGGAAGTCTCCGGCGAGGCCGCAGAAGACGCGTTGTCCACCCCAATCGAGGACGGGCTCACCACGCGCCCGCTGTACACCGCGCCGCCCGACGGGGCGGCTCCCGACACCGGTTTCCCCGGCTTCGCCCCGTTCGTCCGCGGGGGCAGGCCGGAAGGCACCACCGCGAACGGCTGGGACGTGCGCCAGCGCCTCGCGGGCACCGATCCGGTACGCGTGAACGAGGCGGCCCTCGCCGATCTGGAGAACGGGGTCACCTCCCTCTGGCTCACCGTGGGCCGGGGCGGTCTCCCGGTCGAGGGCCTCGCCCGGGCGCTGGACGGGGTCTACCTGGACCTCGCCCCCATCACCCTGGACGCCGGAGCCGACTACGCGGAGGCCGCGCGCGCGTTGCTGCGCCTGTTCACCGGGAGCGCGGTGGCCCCCGAGGCCGCTCGGGCCTCGCTGGGCGCCGACCCGCTGGGCCACGAGGCCCGCACGGGTGAGGCACTGGACGTGGCCGACGCCGCCCGGCTGGCCCGGGAGGCCGCCGCAGGCTGGCCCGGGGTGCGCGCCCTGACCGTGGACGCGCTGCCGTACCACGAGGCCGGCGGCAGCGCCGCCGAGGAACTGGGACTGTCCCTGGCCACCGGTGTCGCCTACCTGCGCGCCCTCACCGAGGCCGGCCTGAGCACCGAAGCGGCGCTCGGACAGCTGGAGTTCCGCTACGCCGCCACCGCGGACCAGTTCCTGACCATCGCCAAGCTGCGCGCCGCGCGCCGGCTGTGGGCCCGTATCGCCGAGGCCTCGGGGGCCCCGGAGGCGGGTGCCCAGCTCCAGCACGCGGTGACCTCGCCCGTGATGATGACCCGCCGCGACCCCTGGGTGAACATGCTGCGCACCACCGTGGCCTGCATGGCCGCGGGTGTGGGCGGCGCGGACGCGGTGACCGTGCTCCCCTTCGACAACGAGCTGGGTCTGCCGGACGCCTTCGCGCGCCGGGTCTCCCGCAACACCTCCACCATCCTGCTGGAGGAGTCGCACCTGGCCCGGGTGATCGACCCGGCCGGCGGCTCCTACTACGTGGAGCGTCTCACCGACGAACTCGCCCACGCCGCCTGGGAGTTCTTCCAGACCGTGGAGAAGGCCGGCGGCCAGGCCGCCGCCCTGCGCTCCGGGCTGGTCGCCGAGCGGCTCGCCGCCACCTGGGCCGCGCGCTCCAAGAAGCTGGCCAGGCGCCGCGAGCCGATCACCGGCGTCAGCGAGTTCCCGCTGCTCTCGGAGAAGCCGGTCGTCCGCGAGCCCGCGCCCGCCGGACCCACCGGCGGACTGCCGCGCGTACGGCGCGACGAGGCGTACGAGGCCCTGCGCGCCCGCAGTGACGCACACCTGGCGGCGACCGGCGCCCGGCCGAGGATCTTCCTCGCCGCGCTGGGCCCGGCGGCCGCGCACACCGCGCGCGCCACCTTCGCCTCGAACCTGTTCCAGGCGGGCGGCATCGAACCCGTGCACGATCCGGTGTCGGTGGACCCGGCGACGGCCGCCGAGGCCTACGCCGCGAGCGGGGCGGACGGCATGGCCGTGCTCTGCTCCAGCGACGCGCTGTACGAGGAGCAGGCCGCGGCGGTGTCCGAGGCGCTGCGCGCGGCGGGCGCCACGACCGTCTTCCTCGCCGGCAGGCCGGGCACCGCTGAGGCTTCCGTGGACGAGTACGTCTTCACCGGCTGTGACGCCGTCGCCGTGCTGTCCTCCGTACTCGACCGGATGGGAGTGCCCGCATGAGCATCCCCGATTTCTCCGAGCTGGCGCTCGACCCCACCGCCGTCGCAGGGGTGTCCGAGGAGCAGTGGCGCTCCGCGGTGAAGGAGTCCACCGGCACCGCGGCCGCCGACCTGCTGTGGGAGACGCCCGAGGGCATCGGCGTCAAGCCGCTGTACACCGGGCGTGACCTGGAGGGCCTGGACTTCCTGCGGACGTACCCGGGCGTGGCCCCCTACCTGCGCGGCCCGTACCCGACGATGTACGTCAACCAGCCCTGGACGATCCGGCAGTACGCCGGCTTCTCCACGGCCGAGGAGTCGAACGCCTTCTACCGGCGCAACCTGGCGTCCGGCCAGAAGGGCCTGTCGGTGGCCTTCGACCTGCCGACGCACCGCGGCTACGACAGCGACCACCCCCGGGTGACGGGCGACGTCGGCATGGCGGGCGTGGCGATCGACTCGATCTACGACATGCGGCAGCTGTTCGACGGGATCCCGCTGGACAAGATGTCGGTGTCGATGACGATGAACGGCGCGGTGCTGCCGGTCCTCGCGCTCTACATCGTGGCGGCGGAGGAGCAGGGCGTCTCCCCCGACAAGCTCGCCGGGACCATCCAGAACGACATCCTCAAGGAGTTCATGGTCCGCAACACCTACATCTACCCGCCCAAGCCCTCGATGCGGATCATCTCCGACATCTTCGCGTTCACCTCGCAGAAGATGCCGCGGTACAACTCGATCTCCATCTCCGGCTACCACATCCAGGAGGCCGGGGCCACGGCCGACCTGGAGCTGGCGTACACCCTCGCCGACGGCGTGGAGTACCTGCGGGCCGGGCAGGCCGTCGGGCTGGACGTGGACGCGTTCGCGCCGCGCCTGTCGTTCTTCTGGGCGATCGGCATGAACTTCTTCATGGAGGTCGCGAAGCTGCGCGCGGCCCGGCTGCTGTGGGCGCGCCTGGTCAAGCAGTTCGACCCGAAGAACGCCAAGTCGCTCTCGCTGCGCACTCATTCGCAGACCTCGGGCTGGTCGCTGACCGCGCAGGACGTCTTCAACAACGTGACGCGCACCTGTATCGAGGCGATGGCGGCGACCCAGGGCCACACCCAGTCGCTGCACACCAACGCCCTCGACGAGGCCCTCGCGCTGCCGACGGACTTCTCGGCGCGCATCGCCCGCAACACCCAGCTGCTGCTGCAGCAGGAGTCGGGGACCTGCCGGTCGATCGACCCGTGGGGCGGCAGCGCGTACGTCGAGAAGCTGACGTACGACCTGGCGCGGCGGGCCTGGCAGCACATCGAGGAGGTCGAGGCGGCCGGCGGCATGGCGCAGGCCATCGACGCGGGCATCCCGAAGCTGCGCGTGGAGGAGGCCGCGGCGCGCACGCAGGCGCGGATCGACTCGGGCCGGCAGCCGGTGATCGGCGTCAACAAGTACCGCGTGGAGAACGACGAGGCGATCGACGTCCTGAAGGTCGACAACTCCTCGGTGCGCTCGCAGCAGATCGCCAAGCTGCGGCGGCTGCGCGAGGAGCGCGACGAGGCGGTCACGCAGGACACCCTGCGGGCGCTGACGAACGCGGCCGAGCGCGGCGACGGCAACCTGCTGGCCCTGGCGGTGGACGCGGCGCGCGCCAAGGCCACCGTCGGTGAGATCTCGGACGCACTGGAGAAGGTGTACGGGCGGCACGCGAGCCAGATCCGTACGATCTCGGGTGTGTACCGCACCGAGGCAGGCGAGTCCCCGTCCGTGGAGCGCACCCGTGCGCTCGTCGACCGGTTCGAGGAGGCGGAGGGCCGCCGTCCGCGCATCCTGGTCGCCAAGATGGGCCAGGACGGGCACGACCGCGGCCAGAAGGTGATCGCGACCGCCTTCGCCGACCTGGGCTTCGACGTGGACGTCGGCCCGCTGTTCCAGACCCCGGCGGAGGTGGCCCGCCAGGCCGTCGAGGCGGACGTCCACGTGGTGGGCGTGTCGTCGCTGGCGGCCGGCCACCTGACCCTCGTACCGGCGCTGCGCGAGCAGCTGGCGGAGGAGGGCCGCGAGGACATCATGATCGTCGTGGGTGGGGTGATCCCGCCGGCCGATGTCCCGACGCTGCTGGAGATGGGCGCGACGGCGGTCTTCCCGCCGGGCACGGTGATCCCGGACGCGGCCCACGACCTGGTGACGCGGCTGGCCGCGGACCTGGGCCACGAGCTGTAGGCGGCCGCGGGTGCCGAAGATCGACATCGAGGCCTACGTCAAGGGGGTGCTCGACGGGAAGCGCGCGTTCGTCGCGCGTGCGATCACCCTCGTCGAGTCCACCCTGCCGGCTCACCGGGTGCTGGCGCAGGGCCTGTTGACGGAGCTGCTGCCGCACGCGGGCCGGGCCCGCCGGATCGGCATCAGCGGCGTGCCGGGGGTGGGCAAGTCCACCTTCATCGACGCGTTCGGCACGATGCTGACGGGGCTGGGCCACCGGGTCGCGGTCCTCGCGGTGGACCCCTCGTCGACGCGCACGGGCGGCTCCATCCTGGGTGACAAGACCCGGATGGAGCGGCTGTCGGTGGATCCGGCGGCGTTCGTGCGGCCGTCGCCGTCGGCGGGCACGCTGGGCGGGGTCGCCAAGGCCACCCGCGAGTCGATGATCGTGATGGAGGCGGCGGGCTACGGCGTGGTCCTCGTAGAGACGGTCGGCGTGGGCCAGTCGGAGACCACGGTGGCGGGGATGGTCGACTCCTTCCTGCTGCTGTCCCTGGCCCGTACGGGCGACCAGCTGCAGGGCATCAAGAAGGGCGTCCTGGAGCTGGCCGATGTCCTGGCGGTGAACAAGGCGGACGGCCCGCACGAGCGGGACGCGAAGGCCGCGGCCCGCGAACTGTCGGGCGCGCTGCGGCTGATGCACCCGGTGGACGCGTCCTGGACGCCACCGGTCCTGACGTGCAGCGCGCGGGAGTCGACCGGGCTGGACGAGGTGTGGAGCCGGCTGGAGCAGCACCGGACCCTGCTGGACGCGGGGGGCCGGCTGGCGGCGAAGCGGGCGGCGCAGCAGGTGGAGTGGACCTGGTCGATGGTCCGCGACGAACTGCTGGAACGCCTGCGCGCGGACCCGGCGGTACGGGACCTCGCGCCGGGCCTGGAATCCGCGGTCCGGGCGGGCACGGTGACCCCGACGTCGGCGGCGGACCGCATCCTGGCGGCGTTCGGGAACGCGGGGAGCTGAGGGCGGGCCGGGCGGCGCCCACTGGGCGCCGCCCGGGTCCCGGACAGCTCAGGCGGACGGCGGACGAAGTACGTGGCGTCGGAGCCGAGTTCCCGCTCGGGGCGGCCGCTCACGGCGTGCAGCTCGCGGGCGAAGGCCGCGGAGCCGGGGCGTACGGCGTCCAGTCGGTCGTCGTCAGCTCGCCGAGGCCCCGCAGGGTCTGCGCGAGGCCGTCGGCGACCGCCTGCTGTTCGTCGGCGGCGATCGGGCGCTCGCCGGTGCGCAGGGCCTGTTCCACCAGCTTGGCGGCCGGCGTCCCGAGGTCGGCTTCGGTGAGCGCGCCCTTCTCGCCGGTGAAGGACACGTGGCCCGAGATGCGGATCGGCCGGTCGACGAGGCCCGCGCCGCCGCCCTCGCTGACGAACAGCCTCGTGACGAGGGGCGCGATGGCCGCCGAGGCCAGCCGGACGCCGATGGTCCCGGGCTCCACGCAACCCCCCGCAGCGCAGCGACCGTTACCCGGATCGTAGCGGCCGCCCACGCTGCCCCGGAGGGTTATGCCCCGACGAGGACCGAGCCGGGCGCGCCCAGCGCCTCGCGCAGGATGCGGGCCTGCTCGACCTTGTTGTCCGTGGCGAGGAGGGCGGACAGGACCGCGATGCGGGCCTGTCCGGCGCGCAGGGTGCCGGTCGGGACGGCGCCGGCGGCGACCAGGTCCACCGCGCCGCCGTGCGTGTAGATCTCGGTGACCGGTCCGGCCATGACGCGGGTGGTCAGCGCGACCAGGACCCCACGGCCGACGGCGGCGCGGACGGCCTCCACGATCTCCGGGGTGGCGTTGCCCGCGCCGGTCCCGACCAGGACGATGCCGCGCGCGCCGGCCTCGACGGCGGCGTTCAGCAGGACCGGGTCGCCGTCGGCGTGGTGCACCACCACGTCCACGCGCGGCGGGAGTTCCGGCATCGCGGGCAGCGGGAGCGGCGCCGGGCGCTGCGGGGTGCGCAGGATGGTGACCTTGCCGAAGCCGATCTTCCCGAAGAGCTCCTTCGAGGGGTCGGCGAACGCGTCCAGCTCCACGGCCTGGGTCTTCACGGTGCCGCGGGCGGCGTGCACCCGCCCGGCGAAGGCGATCAGTACGCCGAGCCCGCGCGTGTTCGCGGCGGTGAGCAGGGCGTCGTAGAGGTTCCCCGGGCCGTCCCCGTCGGCGGTGCCCATGGGGCGCTGCGAGCCGGTGAAGACCACGGAGCGCGGGTCGTGGTGGTGGAGGTCGAGGAGGAACGCCGACTCCTCCAGGGTGTCGGTGCCGTGCGTGACGACGATGCCGTCCACGCCGGGGTCGGCGAGCACCTCGTGCACGGTGCGGAGCAGGGTGAGCTGGTGTGCGGTGGTGAGTCGCGGGCTGTTCACGCTGAACAGGTCGACCAGTTCGACGGTGATGCCCTCGGGGAGTGGTGCGGTGGCGATCACCTCGTTCCCGTCGGCGTCCGCTGCGAAGCCGGAACCCTGCCAGCGGCTGGCTATCGTCCCGCCGGTGCTGATCACGACGATCCGTCCCATCGGCCGTGGCCGCCCTTCACTCGTGTCACTCGTGTCACTAGTACGTCACTCGTACATATGTACTCAAAGCAGCAATGATAGAGCGATCTACGCGCAATGTGATTGCGTTTCCCCTCAGACCCGTTCACAAACGCTGGGTGATAATTGCGTCATGGACGCCATTGACCGAGATATCTTGCGCGAGCTCCAGGCCGACGGCCGCCTGAGCAACCAGGAACTCGCCCAGCGCGTGGGACTGACCCCCTCCCCCTGTATGCGCCGGGTGCGCCAGCTCGAACAGGACGGGGTGATCCAGGGCTACCGCGCCGTGATCTCCCCCGAGGCGGTGGACCGCGGCTTCGAGGTGCTCGTCTCGGTCGAGGTGCGGCGCGACCGGGAGGCGGTCGAGGCCTTCGAGGCGGCCCTCCAGGACATCCCGGACGTCATCGAGGCCTACCGCCTCTTCGGCAGCCCCGGCTGCCTGCTGCGCATCGCCGTCGCCGACCTGCGGGCCTACGAGCGCCTGTGGATCGAGAAGCTGACGGCCCTCACCGGTATCACCGAGGTCAACTCGCAGATCATCATGAAACGCATCAAGGAACCGGACGGCCTGCCCGTCGACTTCCGCTGACACCCGTGAACGACAGGAAGCAGTACGTCATGAAACCCCTCGGTGCCGGTGATCCGATCCGGCTCGGCCCGTACCGCGTCCTCGGCGTCCTCGGCGAAGGCGGCATGGGCAAGGTGTACTTCGGCCGGGACGACAGCGGCCGGCCGGCGGCCGTCAAAGTGCTGCTGCCCGAGCTCGCGCACGACCCGCACCTCGCCCAGCGCTTCCTGCGCGAGGCGCACACCGCCCAGGCGGTCACCAGCGGCGGCGTCGCCCGGGTCCTGGACGCACGGACCGAGGACGCCGACAACCGGCCCTGGATCGCGACCGAGTTCCTGTCCGGGCCCACCCTCGACGACGCAGTGCGCCGGTACGGGCCGTTCGGCGCCGACGGCATACGCGCCCTCGCCGCCTCCCTCGCCACCACCCTGCGGGACATCCACGCGGCCGGGCTGGTGCACCGCGACCTGAAGCCGGCCAACATCGTGCTCACCTCCGCGGGACCGCGCGTCATCGACTTCGGCATCGCGCGCCCCGAGCACGGGCTGACACTCACCACCACCGGCCAGGTGCCGGTCACGCCCGGGTACGGCGCTCCGGAGCAGGTACTCGGCCGGCGCGTCGGTCCGGCCGCGGACGTCTTCTCGCTGGGCGCGGTGCTGGCGTACGCGGCCACCGGACAGCGCACCTTCGACGGTACGCACGTGGCCGCCGTGCAGTACGAGGTGGTGCACGGGGAGCCGCGACTGGACTCCGTACCGCCCGAACTGCGGCTGCTGATCGCGCCCTGCCTCGCCAAGGACCCCGCCCACCGCCCGGCCCCCGACGAGATCGCGGGCGCGTTCGCCCCGCCGCCGGGCGCCGACCGGGTCTGGCGCACGGGGCCGCTGGCCCAGGACATCGAGCGCCGGGGAGCCGAGGCCGACCAGCAGGCCACGGTCGTCGGGCAGGGCTCCGGGAGCGGGCCCTCCCGGAGACGGCTGCTGCGCACCGCGCTCGTGGCGGGGGGCGTCCTGGCCGCCTCGGGCGGGGCCGGGGGCGCGTGGTGGATGCTGCGCGAGGAGCCGCGCAAGATCCCCGCGGCCGGACCGGCCAGGGACGCCGAGCCGCTGTCGATCGTCGTCGGCAAGTACGGGACGCCGCCCGGCGAGCTGTGGGGTCCGCTGCCCGTGGCGGCGGGCCCGGTCGACGGCGTGGTCACCACCCCGCTGCCGGTCCTCGACGTGGTCGTCTTCGCGGCCGCGGGCGGCGGCCTCGCGGCCCGTCTGACGACCGACGGCAAGGAGAAGTGGCGGCTGCCCGACGTCCGGCCGGCCGCCGGCCTCGTCGGACTCCCGGACAACCGGTTCGCGACCGCGGGATCCGGCGGGGCGCTGCTCGGCTTCGAGGGCTCCACCAGCAGGCAGGTGTGGTCGGTGGGGGACGCCGACACCGGCCGCATCCTGGCCGCGGACGCGTCGGCGGTCTACCTGGTGACGCGCGGCGGGCAACTGCGCGCCGTGGACACGGCCGGGCGCAAGGTCCGCTGGACGGTGCCGCTGCCCGAGGCAGCGGTGAAGGCACCCGGGCCGCGGGCCGCGGTCGGAAGCGGCCGGCTCGTCGTCTTCGGCGCCGACGGCGATGTCGTCGCCGTCGACACCGCTTCCGGAGCGACGGCCTGGCGGCTCGGCGGCCAGGCGAAGTCCGCCCTGCAGCCGCTCGTCGTGAAGGACGTCGTCTACCTCGGCGGCCGGAATCTGACGGCCCTGGACATCAGGACGGGCGTCTCGGTGTGGAAGGACGAGGAGACCAAGGCCACCGAAGCCCCGCAGCCGGGGGCCGGCGGCTGGGGCCCGGCGGCTTCGTCGGGCGACATGGTGTTCGCGATGGACGGTACGGCGCTGTGCGAGGTGTACACCGAGCTCGGCGGGGCACTCGCGTTGGACCGCGGCGCGAAGGGCCCTGTGCCGCACACTCCCCCGCACGTGGGGGCCGGCACGCTGTGGGTCGTCCAGGGGGACGGTCAGGGCGTCTCGGCCCACAGCATCGTGAGCGGCCGGCGGTACTGGACCTGGTCGCCCGCATCGCGCGGCCCCTGGGGCATGTCCGGCGCGGGGAACCGCGTCTTCCTCGTCAACGACGGGAAGCTCACGGCCATGCCCACCGTCGAGAAGTGAGGCACGCTCCCGGCCCGTTCCCCCGCACGCGGTTCCCGCCCGGTTCAGCCGCCCCGGCAGGCACCGCTTAGGCTCGGGGCCGATCAACCGACCCGGGAGAGCGCACATGGAACGCCTTCGTCACGACGACCCGTCGCACGTCGGGCCGTACGTGATCCTGGCCCGGCTCGACTCCGAGTCCGCCGAGCGCACCGTTCCCGAACGCCGCTACCTCGGGCGCACGGCCGACGGGCAGCGCACGGTCCTCGTCTGCGTGCCCCGGGTCGGCGCCGATCCGTCCCGGTGGGCGATCGAGGCCGAGGGCGCCCGGCGGCTGTCCGCGCCCCGGTTCCTCCGCCTCGCGGAGGTGGGCGGCACGGCCGGCTTCCCCTGGTACGCGGCCCCGTACACGCCCGCGCTGCCGCTGCCGGCCGTGCTCGCGGCGTACGGGGGGCCGCTGCCCGAGGACACCGTCCGCAGGCTCGGCGGCGCGCTCGCGGAGGGGCTGGCCGCCGTACACGCCCAGGGGCTGACGCACGCGGGGCTGTCGCCCGCCGCCGTGCTGGTCACCCCGGGCGGACCGCTGCTGACCTGCTTCGGTGCCGTACGGGCCGCGGCTCCCGACGGGACGCGGCGGACGGGGCTGCCCGGGCTCGATCCGGGCTGCCTGGCCGTGGAGCAGGCGTCGGGGGGCCGCCCGCAGCCGCTCGGGGACGTCTTCGCGCTGGGGGCCGTCCTGGCCTACGCCTCGACCGGCCACACCGTGCCCGAGCAGGGCGAACTGCCGCCGGGCCTGCGGACCCTGGTCGGCTCCTGCCTGTCGTCCGACCCGGCGGTCCGACCGCAGTCCGCGCGGGAGGTCCTGGGCGAACTCGTGGCCCCCGGGATGGGACCCGCCCCGTCCGAGGACCCGTACGCGCAGGCTGGAACGGTCCTCGACCACGGATCCGTACCGCTGCCGGGCCGGGTCGTCGCCGCGCTCGCCGCGCAGTCCGCCGCGCTGCTCGCCGCAGAACTCCCGTCCCCGCAACAGCCGTTCGCCATGGCCCAGAAGGTGCACTGACCGATGTCCGTCCCGGCCCCCCGCGCCACCCGCGCACCGCTCGCACCACTCGCACCGCTCACGCACGACGATCCGCAGCACCTCGGCGATTTCCGGCTGCTCGCCCGGCTCGGCAGCGGCGGCATGGGCACGGTCTACCTGGCCCGTTCGGCGGCCGGGCGGACGGTCGCGCTCAAGACCGTGCACGCCCGGATCGCCGCCGACACCACCTTCCGGACCCGGTTCCGGCTGGAGGCGGACGCGGCCCGGGTCATCGGCGACCGCTACGGCGCCCGGGTCTTCGCCGCGGACGCAGTGGCGGCGACGCCGTGGCTGGCCACCGAGTACGTCATCGGGCCGCAGCTCGACGAGGCGGTCGGGCTGGACGGCCCGCTGCCCGAGCCGTGCGTCCGCGCCCTGGGCGCGGAGCTCGCCCGTGCGCTGGGACAGCTGCACGGCTCGGACGTGGTGCACCGCGACCTCAAGCCGTCCAACGTCATGGTCACGGCCGCCGGGCCCAAGGTCATCGACTTCGGTATCGCACGCGCCCTCGGCGACGAACGGCTGACCCGCACCGGAGCCGCGGCCGGCACGCCCGCCTTCATGTCGCCCGAGCAGGCCGGCGGTCTCGAACACTCCCCGGCCGGTGATGTGTTCGCGCTGGCCGGCGTCCTGGTCTTCGCGGCGTCCGGGCACGGCCCCTTCGGCGGCGGCCAGGCCGCGGACCTGCTGTACCGGGTGCGGTACGCGGAGCCCGACCTGAGCGGCGTACCGGCGGCGCTGGCTCCCGTACTCTCCCGCTGTCTGTCCAAGGACCCGGCGCTGCGGCCCACGACGGCCGAGCTGGCCGACCTGCTGGCGCCCGGCGACGGCCCGTTCGCGGACGGGCTGCCGCAGCCGGTGCTCGCGGACATCGCCCGGCGCGCCGCGGCCGTGTGGCAGGAGCCGCCGCACCGGCTGCCCGCCCCCCACGGGGAGGCGGACACCGTCGTCGCCGACGACGCAGGCCTGTCGCGCCGCAGGCTGTTCGCGGTCTCCGGGGCCGCGGCCGGCGCCGTCGCGCTCGCGGCGGGGGGCGGGCTGTGGGCCTGGCTCGGCAGCCGCGGAGAGGGCGGGGACGGGGCGGCGGACGCCGGGCAGCAGGCCCTGGAGCCACCGCCGGACGCGCTGTGGAAGGCCGACCTGGAGCGCCCCGTGGTGGGCAGCGCCCCGCTGCCGGTGAACGGCATGGTCGTCACGGCCACCGGGCCCACGACGAGCGGGATCTTCCAGCAGGACGGCAAGCCCCTGAGGGAGATCCAGGGTTTCGCTCAGGTCTGGCGTGTCGCCACCGACGGCACGGTCCTCTACGCGGTCGGGAAGCGGGACGCCGCGGACAAGGCCCTCGCGGTGGTACCCCTACCCCTGTCCCTGGAGAACGGCAAGGAGCAGGCGCCGCTCGTCCGGCTTCCCGCGTACGACGGTACGAACGCGCTCAACCAGATCCTCGGTGTGGCCGGCGACACCGTGTTCCTCTACGCCAAGGCGGCCGGGGGCGACCAGTGGTCCGTGGTGGCCGCGAGCCTGAAGACCGGCAAGGAACTGTGGCGGCAGCCGGCGGCGGCCCCCACCGAGGAGCAGGTGCAGTTGGGACGCCCGACCCCCATCGGCGTCAAGGCCGTACGCGGCGGCGTACTGCTGTGGCAGCACGCCGAGACGAGCGGCGCCTTGCGGGTGTCCGTGCACGACGCCGGCAGCGGCGCCGAGCGCTGGAACGTGTCGGTGGAAGCACCCGGCGCCACGCCGGGCCGGCCGGCCACGGACGACGACCGCGTGTACATCGGCGCCAAGGCCGTGCACGCGCTGCGGCTCACCGACGGCGAGTCGGCCTGGGTCTTCGGCGCGGACCGCGACGCGGGCGAGGTGGGCGCCCGGCGCCGGTACGGCATGCCGACCGTCCGCGACGGGGTCGTGTACGCCGTGGAGGGCACGCGCGGTGTCGTCGCCATCAGCGCCGTCTTCGGCACCTTGCAGTGGACGGACATCCTGCCGGAAGGCGCGAAGCCCCATCGCGACATCGCCCCTGTGGTCACCCCGAGCCACATCTACACGATGGACGCGACGGGCCTGCGAGCCGTCCGCATCCGCACCCAGGCCCCGGTCTGGCACTACAGGACGAGCGCCTACGCCCTGACGCCGGATCCGGACGGCAAGCGGCTCTACCTCCGCGAGGAGAAGAAGCTGATCGCCCTTCCGCTCCCTTAGGGCCGTTGGCGCCTTCCGTGTCAACAGGAGGACCAGAAAGGCGCGTTGGCGGCCCACAACGGAACGCATCATCCGCACGAACGGCCTCCCCGGGGCGCCCGAAGGAT
This sequence comes from Streptomyces sp. NPDC001502, assembly GCF_042894785.1. NCBI lineage: Bacteria > Bacillati > Actinomycetota > Actinomycetes > Kitasatosporales > Streptomycetaceae > Streptomyces > Streptomyces sp. NPDC001502. The sequence goes on along the minus strand of NZ_JBIAVW010000007.1, from coordinate 216,889 downwards.
GTCATGATCGGGCACGGCGGTCACGCCGGCTCCATCCCCACCAACGGATGACGATCCGGTTCCCGGACGGGAATCGCATCGTGAACGGCTTGAATTGGAGTGCATTCATGAGCAGCAACCCGTTCGACGACGCCGACGGCCGGTTCTACGTCCTGGTGAACGACGAGGAACAGCACTCGCTGTGGCCGGCGTTCGCCGGGATCCCCGCCGGCTGGCGCATCGTGTTCGGCGAGGAGAGCCGCCGGCGGTGCCTGGAACACATCGAGGCGAACTGGACCGACCTGCGACCGAAGACCCTGCGCGACGCGATGACCGCCGACCCGGCGTCCGTCGGCCCCGCGTGAGGTGACCGCGGCCTTCCGGCTGCCCGCCGAACCGAAGCGCCGGGGGCCGGCTCCAGACCAGGCTCGGCGTCGGCGCCGACGGCCTGTGGGGACCCGCCACGGTGAAGGCCCTGCGGACGGCGCCGAACCGGGGCCAGTTCCAGGGGGAAAAGGCGGCGGTGGCGTACGCGCCCCGGCCCCGGCCGCAGCCGGACGCCACCCGTCGGGTCAGTGCGGACAAGCCGTCCCGCCCGGTCACGCCCGTCACGCCCGTCGACAGTCGAAGGCCGGCCGGCAGATCTCGTTTCGCAACCGCTGGTCATCCAGGACGAGTTCGCGAATCACACCGGGAGCTGTTCGCGCTGCCGGCGGCACTCCGAGCCTGCCGGCGCCCTCACCCTTCCCTCCAGGGGCCGCCGCACGCGCGGCCTTGATCGCGTAGGCCGCAGCGCCGAGCTCATGTGCGGCGTGCGGCGACATGCGCCACCACCGCCGCCTGGCCGGCAGCGTATGCGAGCACGCCGAGCGGCTCCGCTCAACTCCTTTGGCGCAGCCATGACATGGCCATCCGCCTCGCGGGGCCGCGAGTCCGAGGGTCCGAGGGTCCGAGGGCTGCTCCGACTCGAAGCAGTGCAGAACGTGCTCCGCTCACGCGGCGGCCCACAGAGCCAGGAGCCGATGGTTGGGGGTCCGTGAGCGCCCCGGCGCCGTGCCCGCGGGGCCTCCCCGTCCGATCGCGTCGGCCGACGAACGGGGCGGCAGCTCCCCCGCGTCGCCGCGCGCCGGCCGGGGCGAACCCGTCCGGCGCGGCCACGGCGCTCCGGGCCGTCGGCCGAGCTCACCCCCGTGAAGCTCAGCCCCGACCCCGGCCGGTGCCGCCCCCGCCGCCACGTCACCACGTCACCACGTCGACACTTCAGTGGCGACGAAGCATTGGTAACGTACACCAGAGTGACTGTCCGGCGTCAACCAAAGTGTTGCCGGGGCCGGCCCGATGGGCTTCGAGAAACACTGTGGTGGGCAAAGGCTCGGCATCACGCCAAGGAGGTCTGTACGTGGAGGATGACCAGTCGCCCACCTTCGCCCAACTCCTGGACCATCTCTTCCGCGAGGTGCACCCCCCTTCCCGGGGGCCCTACACCTACGCGGAGGTCGCCGAGGGAATCCGCAAGGCCGCGACCGGAGAGGGACGCGGGGTGACGGCGAGCGCCATCCAGCAGCTGCGCACCGGCGCCAAGCGGAACCCGACGCGACACACCATCAAGGCCCTGGCCGACTTCTTCGGCGTCCCGGCGGGCTACTTCGTCGACAGCGCGGCGGCCGAACGCACCCGGGCGGAGATCGACCTCCTCGCCGCCATGCGCGATCGGGACGTCCGCAAGGTGGCCCTGCGCGCCAACGGCCTGAGCGTCGACAGCCTGAAGATGCTGTCCACGGTGATCGAACAGGCCCGGAAGCTCGAAGGGCTCACCACCGACGACCCCGCGCAGGGCCTCGACCTGGACGACTGAACCGCGCGCCGGGCGGCGATCCCACGGTCCCCGCCCCGACGCGACACAACACGACACCCCCCTGTGGCCGCTCATCGACAGGGGGGCATCAGGCGTTTCCCGGCACAAGCCCGGCATCGCCCGCCGCACGGCCCGGCCGCGACGGCACCCCGCCCTCGAATCGGCGTCGCGGACATGCCAGCATTGGGGCGCGCGCGTACCGGGCTTCCAGGGAGAGATCCGCCCCGGCCGACCACCCCGCCCGGCGTCACCAGAGTGAGAACATGGACCTTGAGCAGCTTCGCGCCACATGTGAGGCGCGCGTCGAGGCACTTCAACTCCCGCACCGCTTCAGCACCCGCGACCTCCGCGACGCCGTGGCCGAACAGCGCGGACGCCCCATCATCCTGCGCCCCCTGAGCACCCTGGGCGCCATGGACGCCCCGTGCGGCATCCGCCTGGAGACCGCGGACGCCGACCTGTTGTTCTACGAGGAGGCCACGTCCCCCCTCCACCAGAACCACATCCTCGCCCACGAGATCAGCCACATCATCTGCGACCACCCGGGCAGCCTGGAACTGGACCAGGACACCCTGCGCGCGATCGGGTTCAACCCCACCCTCGTCCAGCGCATGTCCGGCCGGACCAGCTACACCAGCGAGGACGAGCGTGAGGCCGAGGTGATGGCCAGCGTGATCCGACAACTCATGTACCGGGGACGCGAAAGCCCGTCGAGCCGGCCCGCCAGCGGCGCCGAGAGCTGGGACGCGCTGTTCGCCGAGCCACACAGGAAGAAACGCCACCGGAAATGATCAACATCCTCTTCACGGGCACGGCCGCCGTGCTGCTGTGCTTCGCCGCCTACTGGGTACGCGGACGCGGCGGACACCGCCCCACGGGCGCCTGGGCGATGGCGGCGCTCCTGACCTCGTTCGCCCTCGCCTTCGCCTCCTACGCCCCCGCTGTGGAGCGCGCGGTCGAATCGGTGGTCCCGCACGTCGCCCGGCTCCTCAGCAACACCTTCACCCTGACGGCGGCCACCTCGGTCCTCGCCTTCCTCTTCCAGCTCAATCTGGACCGCGAACGGGCCCGCCGGCAGATCCGGCTGCGCGTCCTCGCGCTCGCGATCTGCGTCGCCGGCATGACCGTCTTCTTCACGGCCGAACAACTCACCGGACGAAACCCGGTGTTGTACGCCTGCTACGTGCTCATCTACATCTCCTACCTGGGGTACACGGCCAAGGACTTCCTGCTGCAGACCTGGGCCCAGTCCAAGCGCTCGACCCGCCGCAGTCAGCGGTGGGGCCTGCGCACGACCTCGATCGGCTGTGGCTTCGCCCTCGTCTACGCCGCGTACAAGCTCTTCGCCCTGGTCTCCATCGGCCTCGGCCTGGGGCTCGTACCCGACCACGCCCGGTGCTCAAGCCCGCTGACCCCCTTCCGCTGCACGTTCAGCGTGACCGCGCCCGCCGTCGCCGTTCTCCTCATCACCGTCGGACTCACCCTCCCCGCCCTGCTGTGGCCGCTCAGCCAACTGCGCCGCCGTCGCTGGGAACGGAACTCGTTCACCGCGCTGGAACCCCTGTGGCGGGAAGTCACCTCGGCCGTCCCCGAAGTCGTGCTCGACCCGGGCCCCACCGAGGCCGACACCCATGACCTCGACTTCCACCTCCACCGCCGGGTCATCGAGATCAACGACTGCGTACTGGCCCTGCGCCCGTACCGTCGGGCGTCGGTACGGGACGCCGCGGCCGCCGAGGTGGCCCGCTTGGGCACGGCCGACACCCCCGAGGGCGACGCCGAGGTGGAGGCGGCGGTCATCGCCGCGGCCGTCGACGCGAAGCGCGCCGGACTCCCCCTCGACGGCGACGAGGCCCCGCCCGCCGCCGGCACCCGCTCCCGCAAGGGCGACCTCCCGGCGGAGACCGCGTGGCTGCTGCTCGTGGCGGACGCCTACGCGCGGCACCCGGCACCCGAGAACGCGGGCGTGGCCTCGTGACCGCCCCGCGGCAGGACCCCCTGCGCGACCCGCGCTTCTTCGCCGACCCCTACCCCACGTACGACCGGCTGCGCGAAGGCTGCCCGGTCCGACGCATCCCCACCGGCTCCGGCGGACACCACGCGTACCTGATCACCGGTCACCCCGAGGCCCGCGAGGCGTTCACCGACCCCCGCCTGTCCAAGGACACGGCCCGCTTCTTCGCCGACCGGCCCTCGGACCGCGACCTGCACCCGGCGATCTCCCGCAACATGCTGGCGAGCGACCCGCCCGCGCACACCCGCCACCGGCGGGTGGCGACCCGGCTGTTCACGACCGGCCGCGTCCGGGAGCTGCGCCCGTTCATCACCCGGGTCGTGGACGACCTCACGGCCGCGTGGCGACTTGGCACGGACATCGACCTGGTGGCGGACCTGGCGGTCCCCCTGCCGGTCACCGTCGTCTGCGAGCTGCTGGGCGTCCCCGAAGCCGACCGCGCCACCCTCGCCGCCCGATCCCACGACCTCTTCGACGCGACCGACACCGCCCTCGTCGACGCCGCGTCACACCACATCGGCGACTACCTCGCCCACCTGCTCGACACGGCCCGCGCCACACCCGGCGACGGTCCGCTCCGCTCCCTCCTGCGGGACTGCGACGAGGGCGGCCTCGACCGGGACGAGACGGTCTCCCTGGCCGCCCTCCTCCTGGTCGCCGGGCACGAGACCACCACCCACTTCATCGGCAACGCCGTCCTGGCCCTGCTCCGGCACCCGGAGGCGCTCGACCGCCTGCGCCGGGACCCGGACCTGATCCCCGGCGCCCTCGACGAACTGCTCCGCTTCGACTCCCCGGTGAGCGTGGCCACCTTCCGCCACAGCACGGAGGACCTGCGCATCGGCGGCATGGACATCCCGGCGGGCTTCCCGGTGCTCATCGCCCCCGGTGCCGCGAACCGCGACCCGGCGGCGTTCCCCGACCCGAATCACCTGGACCTCGACCGCGACTCCACCGCCCACCTCTCCTTCGGCCACGGCATCCACCGCTGCCCGGGCGCTCCCCTGGCCCGCGCCGAGGCGGAGATCGCCCTCCGCACCCTGCTGACCCGCTTCCCGAACACCCGCCTGGCCACCCCCACGGAGTCCCCGACCTGGCGCCAAACCCGCCTCACCCGCGGCCTGACCACCCTCCCCCTGACCCTGGCCTGACCCACCCCAACCACAAGGCTGACGCACCAGGACAACAAAGGCCCGCCGCGGACTCCCGGTTCAGGGAATCCGCGGCGGGCGTGGATGCGGGACCCGCTCTCCTGATCACGCTGGAGAGCGGGGCGCGGCCGTACGCATCACAGCGTTGCGGCTATTCCGCCAGAGCCCGTACGGCGGAGCGGCCGGTGAAGTCCTCGGGGAGGGCGTCCATCAGGATTTCCGCGCAGTCCTGCCCGAGCCAGAAGCCGGAACGCCGCAGGCGGCCGACCTCCTTGAACCCGGCCTTCGTGTACGCCTTGTTCCCGGCGGTGTTGGGCTCCAGGACCTTGAGGTGGACCATGCGCAGGCCGCCGAGATGGAACCCGTAGTCCAGGGTCAGACGAGTCGCCTCGGCCGCGTAGCCCTTGCCCCGGTGTTCGGGGGAGATGACGATCACGAACTCGGCCGTGGAGACGAAGGTATTGACGATGAGAACGGTCGTCCCGACCGGCTCGGGGCCGTCCAGGATCTCGAACTGCTGGTAGTTCCCGTTCCCGCGCTGACCGTCCCAGCCTTTCTCGCGGACCTCCCACGCCTGCGGGAATTGGTTACCGTAGCCGAGGAGCGTGCCGGGGTCGTTCTCCCATCGGTGCTATTCGGGCAGCAGACGTGCATACGTACCGGGTCCCCGGCAACACCGTGACGCCCCTCCGCACGCCACCCCGAAGCTGCCAAGGGGACGGCCGCTGAGGTGGACTGCTCCAGGCAGTTCCGGCTCAGCGCAACGTGGAGGGAGCGGGTGCACGGCACGCCCCCGTCACCGCCCGGTAGACCAGCACATTCGGAGCGGTGAGATGCACCAATGGGATTCGCGAAGAGGCTGCACGCGGGCTGCGGCCCGATCCCCCGAACTGGTCCGACGCCCGGCACCACTGTGGCACCCGGGCGTCGGCAGCGTCGAGGTCGACCGCGCGTAGCGACGGGTCGTCGGGCGAGACCCCTTTGGCAGCCATGGCATCCGCGTACGCCCTCCGTCGTTGGCATGGACCTCACAGGCCGCATCGCGCGTGACCAGCCGAATTCCGTCCGAAGCCCGGACTGCGCTTCCGTTCCAGGCTGTAGGCGATCACCACTGACAGCCACGCCATCGACTTCGGCACGCCACATCACAGACTCCTGTTATTGACTGACTACGTTCTGTGGATAGAAGTCAGGCTTGAGGAGGGACGGGCGGTACTGTCCTTGCGTGGCAACTATCTCGCTGTTCAGCATCGACGACCTCTCCTTTCCCAAGTCTCTGCAGGAGGCTGTGGAGCATGGCGAGGTATTCACGCGTGCCTGGGTTGTCGAGCTCATCCTGGATCTCCTCGGCTACACCGCAGACAAAGACCTCCGCAATCTGAAGCTCGTAGAGCCAGCCTGTGGCGGCGGAGCATTCCTGGCCGTCATCGCCTCCCGAATCAGCGCGTCATGCCGCGCGCGCCAGCGTCCCATCACAGAAGCGATCGACGCCGTCCGCGCCTTCGACTTGCTGGACCGCAACGTCGAACAGAGCCGGACGCTGATCGCGGAAGCGCTTCAAGGAGAGGGCTGGGATCCGAGGCACGCAAGGAAAGTCGCCACAGCGTGGGTGAAACAAGGCGACTACCTACTGCAATCGGACGCCGAGCATCGCGCCGATTACGTCGTCGGCAACCCTCCGTATATCCGGCTCGAAGACGTTCCCGACGACCGGATGGCCGCTTACCGCCAGGCTTGCCCCACGATGGGAGGCCGAGCCGACATCTACATCGGCTTCTACGAGGTGGCCTTGCGCAGCCTCAACCGCGGCGGCCAGCTGGGATTCATCTGCGCCGACCGATGGATGCGCAACCAGTACGGCCGACGGCTCAGGCAGCTGGTGACCAAGAATTTCAGCATGGACCTCGCCCTCGTGATGCACGATGTCGACGCCTTCGAAGATCAGGTTTCGGCCTATCCCGCGATCACCCTCATCTCGAACAAGCCCCAGGGCGCAGCGGTCGCCGCGGACACGAGCCGCTCCTTCGGCGCTGAACAGGCTCGGGAGTTCGCCGGCTGGTACCTGGGGAACGAGCAGTCGACGGTGACCACAACCTCCCACCAAGCTGCTCGCATGCCTCATTGGTTCCCGGAGGAGGATTCGTGGCCGGCCGCTTCGCCGGCGCGGCTCGCGGTTCTTGAGGACCTGACCGAGCGCTTCCGGCTCCTGGAAGACGCCGAGACCGGAACGAAGGTCGGAATCGGCATCGCCACCGGCGCAGACAAGATCTTCCTCACCAAGGACAAGGACCTGGTGGAGGAGGAGCGTTTGCTCCCCATGGCCATGGTTCGTGATACCACCAGCGGCACGATCGACTGGGACGGCACGTACCTGGTCAACCCCTGGACGGCCAGCGGCGACCTGGTCGACCTCGACGTGTACCCGCGTCTCGCCTTCTACTTCCAGAAGCACCGCGAGGCCCTGCGTAAGCGCTACGTCGCGGTCAAGCAGCCGCAGCGCTGGTACAAGACCATCGACAAGGTCGACCACCACCTCACCCGTCGTCAGAAGCTGCTGTTTCCGGACATGAAGCTGAGGATCCATCCGGTCCTCGACGAAGGCGGCCTGTATCCTCACCACAACCTGTACTTCATCGTCTCGGACGTCTGGGACATGCGCGTACTCGGTGGCCTATTGCTGTCCAAGGTCGCGGAGGCATTCGTGGAGGCGTACGCGGTCAAGATGCGTGGGGGCACCCTCCGCTTCCAGGCGCAGTACCTCCGGAAGATCCGCGTCCCTGCCCCGGAGGCAATCAGCGAGAGCGACCAGTTTGCTCTTGCAGAAGCCTTCGACAAGCGGGATGTGGAGGCTGCCACCGAGGCTGCTTTGCGTGTCTACGGACTCGCCGAGCTGCCTGACTAGGAGGAACGGATCTTGACGGTCACCCGCCAAGACTTCGAAGACGCCATCGCGGCGTACTGGGATGCAAAGCAACTGTAGAACGACCTGTCTGCAATCAAGAACGCGGTAGGGGCCGGCACTGCGGGCTCCGTCCGAGGCGGCAAGCACTTCGATGTCATCGCGGCGCTCCTGGCGAAGTTCTTTCTGGAAGCCGGCTACCCGCAGGAGAGCATCCGGGTCACCAAGTCACAGGGCCTTGAACTGCCTGGCTACTACCGGCCGCAGAAGCAATGGGACCTCGTGGTGGTTCACGACAACGTCCTCGTGGCGGCGTTCGAACTGAAGGCACTGGGCGGACCGTCGTACGGCAACAACTACAACAACCGGGTCGAAGAGGCGTTGGGCAGCGCTGTTGATCTGCGTCGAGCGTCCCTCGCTGACCTGTACCCCAAGGAGAAGCCCTGGCTGGGCTACTTCTTCGTCATGCAGGACGGTGATGGATCACGGCGGCCGGTCAAGACTGCCAAGGGCGCCCTTCCCGCCGATGAGATCTGGCACGGAACGTCGTATCAGGACCGGTTCGGAATCTTCTGCCAGAGACTCATGAACGAACAGCTCTACGATGCCGCATGCTACGTCACGTCCTCGGCCGAAAACCCGAAGCCGATCGAACTGGTCGAGAGCCTCGACTGGCGCCATTTCTCCGCGGCAATAAACGCGCGCCTCACGTACCTGAAGGACCTCGGCATCCCCGGATAAGTGCGGCGCCTGAGGGCGTTGGCGACGCGCGGCCGTCGGGTACGGATGCCAGTCGTCCCTCAACTGGATACGCCATGGCAGGACATGGCATCGACCGAGCGGGATGGCTGGCGCCAACACCCGGCACATCTGAACGGCGAATTCGCCTTCGCTGTCGACTACCTCATCTGCCGTCGCTATCGCATCGACTGGGTCGAGCAGCCCTACACCCTGCCCAAGTGCCAGCGGTGTGGGTTGGCCACCGCCAGCCTCACCGCTGTTCGCGCCGACCATCCGGCCCTGGCATGGCACACGCTCGGTGGGCACCCGGGCGGGTCACAGGCCTTCTGGAGGGCTGCTGACACCGCGGTTTCAGGCGGATACCGGCAGCGTCGGCTTTGCCAACACTGCAACGCAGGCGGGTGCTTCGAGACGCAAGCAAGCGCGGCAGGATGCCCGGGTCCAGCCGGCGTCCGTCGGAGATCTACCAGTGCATTGGGACGGTCTTGGCAAGTCGCTGAGCGACAATGGGGCAGCTGGACTCACGTCCGTGACCTTCGGCGAGATGCTGTCGAGACGTAGTGACATTGATGCAGTCCTGACTGGCCTTACCTCAACGCCCGCAGGTCTGTTTGCGGCCGAGGCGGCGGTTGTTCGCAGGCGGCGAGCGCTGCTGGGAGAATTGCGTGAACTCGCCCTCGCCGAAACCGCCAACGAGACGGTCATGCACAAGGCCATGTCCGGCCATCACTGGATCTTTGGCGGCCAGCACACAGGAGTCGCCTCAAGGCGAGTGCCGTCAATGAGGCTGTCGGGCAGTGCATGAATTACCTTCGCACTCTTGACGAAATGGGTGCCGCTCTCAGCGCTCTCCACCGCAATGATTTGAACCTGGACTACGACTACCGACACGCTCGCGCCACAGTGGTGATTGGCTATCCTGAGCGCCCACCTCTCCCGGATCCAGGTAGTGACGTATGCCGACCTGCTGGATACGGCCGAGCGAGCTCTCGCCTTCGGAGAAGACAGCCAGTCGGGCAGCGAGGGGCCGCAGGGCGAGGAGGTTCACACTCCACGGCTGGCCGTCTGGTTGCGCCTGTCCGAACCCAGGTCCTCAGTTCACAGAGCACGTCGCTCACACCCTCCCTCGCACCCCTTCGCGAGCGGAATGTCTACGGCGCCGGGTAAGTTGGTCCCTTCCTACGGATAGGGGCGCCGGTGGCCGAGCGCGGAGGTCAGGCAGCAGCAGATGGATTCCAGTATCAGTACCTCGTCACGCTGGAAGCGCTCCTCGATGCCGCGGAAGACCGCGTCTCTGGAGTCGCCGCCGCACTGATCGAACCGGCGATCACCGCAGATCAAGATTCGACGGACCCCGATGCAGTCGACTTTGAGCTCGTCGACCACGAGCGCACCAGCTTGCACGCCGTACAGGTGAAATCCGGCGGCTCAGGTGCGGAGATGTCGGCTCCCGACGCCTTCGGCATCCTCCTTCGAATGATCCGCGCACGGCCCCGGGCGCGGTCGTACCAGCTGATCACGAATATGCGACTCCATCCCAAGGCCGTGCAACTGAACCGTATCTTGGGCATGGACGATCCACACGAGCTCCGCGAGCGGCTGCAACGGTTGCTGGAGCGCAGCCGCTGGCGTCAAGAACCTGCGGTGATGAGCGACGAAGACGTGAGCCGTCTACGCCGCGCACGAGTCTCGGTGGACCTCCGGGAGCGGTTTCAGCTGCGCGATCAGCTTCGGGAGCGGATGCGACGGCTTCGCAACGAGCATCGCAGCGGTCTCGGCCACGAGTCTGCTGGCCGCCTCACGAATTACCTGGCGTTCGAAATCCACCGCCGTGCTTCGGGTGAGTTCGACGGGTTGTTCTCGCTCGCAGAGTTCCGCGAGGAACTCCTGACCCCGGGGCGCCATCTTGCTTATGAGCTGGGCGAGTTCGACTGGGGCGTCATGGTCAACGCGGTGCCTGCTCCTCCGGACGTCCCCCGCCCGGAACTTGTCGGTCACATCCGTACGGCGCTGACCGGCGGCCGCGGGGAACGCGCGGTGAGCACCTGCGTGGTACTCGGCCCCTCCGGCATCGGTAAGACCAGTATCGCCGCCGCGTATGCCCACGACCTGGCAGATTCCTACGACCACATCTTCTGGGTCAACGGCGAGAGCAGCGCATCCCTGCGCGCCTCCTTCCAAAGCCTCCATGACTGGCTACTCCCCCGCAACAGCTATGACGCCGGTGCGGACAACAGCAGGCTCCGCGACCGGGTGCGCACCTTGCTCAGTGCCTCGGCGCGGCCCTGGCTCATGGTCATCGACAATGTCGTTGACCGTCGGCTCCTGCAGCCTTGGATGCCGACCAGCGGCCGTGGCCACGTCCTCATTACCTCGACCAACCAAGCAAGTTGGGCAACTCATCGGGCCAGGGTCGTGGTTCAGAGCATGACTCCCGATCAAGCCAGGACACTGATCCGGATACGCCTGAGCCCGGACGAAGACTGGGACGCTCTCAGCGAACGGACTGCCTCAGATCTGGCACAGCGCCTGAACTACTGGCCACTGGCCATAGAGCTCGCCTGCGGCCATCTCGCCGGCTGCGAGTTCGGACTCAACGAAGCAGCCCGCTATCTCGAGCAGATCCGTGATTGGGCACTGGACGACACGGCCTCCATCCCGGATGGATACCCCGAAACGCTGGTCGGAGCGATCCGGTTGGCTCTGCAGCGGCTGATGGACAAAGACGAGCTGCAGCCAGCGTCTACCGGCGCAGCCCACTCACTCTTTCCCGCGGCGTACTTCGCCTCCAGGCAGATACCGATCTGGCTGCTCTACTTCTCCACCCTGATGTCCAGCGACAACGCCATCCAGGCCGGCCTTCGCCATCCGGCGGTCTTCAGCCCGGCAGCCAAGGTCCCCTTCACCGCCCACGAGATGCATCGCGCATTGCGCACCGAGTCCCTGGCCCAGCGTGATGAACCACTGTGCACGCTGCCCCAGCAGGAATGGTCGACCGCCCACTGCGAGGGCATCGATGACACCATCAGCATCAACGAGATCGTGCAGCACGTCATCCGCACACTGGCAGAGCGCAGCAGCGACGTGCCCGAAATCCTGAGCCAGGCCGCCTTCCACGCTCAGGGCTGGCTGACGGCATTCATCGAAGCGGATGACGAGAAGCACCTCCTCGCTGTCCTGCCTCACGTACAGAGCCTTGCTGACCATGCGAGCCGGCTGGGCATCGCCACCGACACGCTGGCCGTCATGTGGGGCAACCTGGCCGGAGCGTACGTCCTGCGAGGGAAGCTAGACGATGCCCGCGAGGCATTTGAGAACGAACTGGCATACCTGCTTACCCGCAGAGAGCCCGCGCCCTTGCTGGAACTCAAGACCCGCACCCAGCTCGCCGACGTACTGCGCAACACGGGAGAAACGTCAGCAGTGTGGCTGCACCATCTCCACCGCGCCCGAGACCTTGCCTTCCAACTGGCCGACTCCCGCCCCGAGGACGTATCTCTGGCCGTTGCGAACTGCCTGACGATCCTCGCAAGTCACACCGGCCGTGGGGCTGCGCAACCAGAGGTGCAGACCCTCGCAGACGATCTAGAGTCGCTGCGCCAACGGATGCCGGGCACTCCCCACTCGCAGGCTCAACGCGAGATCGGCCAGATCACCTTGGCGTTGAGCACCGGTCGCATGTCGGACGAGGAAGTAGAGCAGCGCTGCCGATCACTCCTCGAGGAGGACAGCCTTCCCCGCCCGCAGCGCCTCCAAGTGACCGGGCTGCTCACGGAGGCCCTGGCGTTTCAGCATCGTTGGAGCGATGCCCTGGAACACCTGCAGGCCCTCTGCGAGTACATGGTCGAGTGGCCGCTGCACCCACAGTTGATGGCCAGGACCCTACACAATGTCGGTCTGCGTGTGGGGCTGGCCGTCGCCTCCGGTGTGCCCGAGTGCCGCACTGCGTTCACTGTCCTGATCGGCGAAACCGACCCATCGCCCGCCCCTGAGTGCCGGCCACTCCTGTCCACTCTCCTCAGCATGGTGTCGCACATGCCTGCCGGACACCTCAGCCTGGAAGCCGAGGTGACATGCATGCCATACAAGATGCAGACGCTCCGCCTCCTCGATGCCGTATGCGATCAGGATCACGAGAGGCTTCGCACGACCCACGGGGAACTGGCTGATCACGACTCGACGGCCCTCGCCCGGGACGACGAATTCGGTTGGCGGCTGCTCTCCGATGCCGTCATAGCGTCGGCTGTCAGCATGATGCTGCGCGGCGCTTGAGCTCTGCTCACCGCCCCGGAGTGCGGCATGTCGATTGCTGACGCGGACCTGCACTGCCCCTGCCGGATGAGCGTCACGAGCGCCATCTCAGCGTCAAGACATCGCCCGTAACGCCCACATGCACACCGCCCTGACCTGCAGGTCAGGCGCCCTTTGCGATCGGCTCCAGGATTGCCACGCACTCGACATGGTGGGTCATCGGGAAGAGGTCGAAGACGCGGAGGGTGCGGACCTTGTAGCCGTTTTCCTTGAAGTAGCCCAGGTCGCGTGCCAGGGCCGCCGGGTCGCAGGCCACGTACGCGATGCGGCGGGCCGAGAGGCCCGTGATGTGGCGGACCGTCTGCTTGCCGGCGCCCGCGCGCGGGGGGTCCAGGACGACCAGGTCGCATTCCGTGATCCCGGTCTTCGGGAGGATCTGCTCGACCTTGCCCTGCTCGATGCGGACCCGCGGGAAGTCCGCCAGGTTGTGGCGGGCGTCCTCCACCGCGCGCTTCGTCGACTCGATGCCGAGGACGGCCCCGGTCTCGCCGAGGCGTTCCGCGAGGGCTCCCGCGAAGATGCCGACGCCGCAGTAGAGGTCGAGAGCCATCTCGCCCTTGCGCGGCATCAGGCCCTGCATGACGGCCTTGATCAGGGTGTCCGCGGCCTGGGGGTGGACCTGCCAGAAGCCGCCCATGCCCACGCGGTACGTACGGCCGTCCGCGCGCTCCCGTACGAAGGGGCGGCCGTGGACGCGGTGGACGCCGCCGTCCTTCTCCTCCACGCGCAGGACGGAGACCGGCTTGTCCAGCTCGACGAGGGGAAGGCGGCCGCCGGGGCGGGGGGTCAGGACGACCTGGCGGTCCTGCGAGCCGGTCGCCGCGATCGCCTCGACCGTGGCCATCTGCGGCCAGTCCTGCTTCTCGATGCCCAGTTCGCTGACGCCCGGCGCCGCGATCATGCAGTGGTCGATCGCCTCGATCTCGTGCGAGCGGTGGCGGCGCAGGCCGACGGTGCCGTCCTCGTCGATCGCGAACTGCACGCGGGTGCGCCACTGCGGCACCTGCCCGGCCGGCAGCTTGTCGCCCTCGGCCGGCATCACGGTGCCGTCCCAGCCGGCTTCCTCCGGGGTGAGTCCCGCGAGCCGCTTCAGCTGCTCGGCGACGACCTCGCCCTTGAGGCGGCGCTGGGCGCCGGGCTTGGCGTGCTGCCAGTCGCAGCCGCCGCACTTGCCGGGGCCGGCGTACGGGCAGGGGGCCTCCACGCGGTCCTTGGAGGCGTCGAGCACGGTGATCGCGTCGGCGCGCAGGTAGCGGGAGTCCGCGTCGCCCTCGGTGACCTTGGCGACGACCTTCTCACCGGGCAGGGTGTGACGGACGAACAGCACGCGGCCGTCCTGGGTCCGGGCGATGCAGTGCCCGCCGTGCGCCACGGGGCCGACCTCGACCTCGTACTCCTCCCCGACCAGTGACTGCTTCTCGTTCTGCTCGACGCTCGTCATGGTGGGGAGACTCCAAAAACTGAAACAACGGAAAACGGCCGGACGACCGACCCACCAGTTTACGTGGATCTCGTCCGGCCGTTCACCAACCTGCTCAGCCCTTCGCGGTGGGCTCCTTCGGCGGCCTCGGCGGCCGCGGCGTGTCCACCGGGCCGCGGCGCACCGCACCCGGGGCGTTCCAGTCCTGGCGCTTCTTCGCCCGCCGCTTGGCGAGCTCCGAGGACTCCAGCTGGTAGGGCACCGAGGTGACCATCACACCGGGGGTGAAGAGCAGCCGGCCCTTGAGGCGCAGCGCGCTCTGGTTGTGCAGCAGGTGTTCGTACCAGCGGCCGACGACGTACTCGGGGATGTAGACGCTGACCGCGTCGCGCGGGTTCTCGCTGCGCAGGCCCTTGACGTACTCGACCACCGGGCGGGTGATCTCCCGGTACGGCGAGTCGAGGATCTTGAGCGGGACGTTGATCCCGCGCCGGTCCCATTCCTCGCGCAGGGCCTTGGTCTCGGCCGGATCGACGCTGATGCTGAGCGCTTCCAGGGTGTCCGAGCGGGTCAGCTTGGCGAACGCCAGGGCGCGCAGCGTGGGCTTGTGGACCTTGGAGACCAGGACGATCGAGTGGACCCGGGAGGGCCGCACGCTGTCGTCGCTGGGGCCCTCGGCGGCGGCGATCTCCGCGGAGACGCGGTCGTAGTGCTTCCGGATCGCGCTCATCGTGCCGTAGAAGATCAGCATGCCGAGCAGGGCCACCCACGCACCGTGAGTGAACTTGGTGGCGAGGACGATGACCAGCACCATGCCGGTGAAGAAGGCGCCGAAGGCGTTGATCGCCCGGGAGCGGTGCATCCGACGGCGGGCGGCGGCGTCGCGCTCCGTCTTCAGGTGGCGGTTCCAGTGCCGGACCATGCCGATCTGGCTCAGCGTGAAGGAGACGAACACGCCGACGATGTAGAGCTGGATCAGCTTGGTCGAGTCCGCGTCGTAGATCCAGACGAGCAGGATGGCCGCGCCGGCGAGGAGCACGATGCCGTTGGAGAAGGCGAGCCGGTCGCCCCGGGTGTGCAGCTGGCGCGGCAGGTAGCGGTCCTGCGCGAGGATCGAACCGAGCAGCGGGAAGCCGTTGTACGCGGTGTTCGCCGCCAGGAAGAGCACCAGGGCGGTGGCCGCGGCCAGCAGGATGAAGAGGAAGCTGCCATCACCGAAGACGGCTTCGGCCACCTGCGAGATCACCGGGTTCTGGATGTACTCGGGGCCGACCGGGACGCCGTTCGCCAGCAGATCCTCGGCGGGGTTCTCGGCCATCCTCACGTCGCTGGCCATGGCCAGGCCGATGATCCCGCAGAACATGGTGACCGCCAGGCCGCCCATGTAGGCGAGGGTGGACGCGGCGTTCTTGCTCTTCGGCTTGCGGAAGGCGGGTACGCCGTTGCTGATGGCCTCGACGCCGGTCAGGGCCGCACAGCCGGATGAGAAGGCCCTCAGCAGCAGGAAGACCATCGCGAAGCCGGCCAGCCCCTGTTGCTCGGGTTTGATCTCAAGGTCGGCGGTCGGCGCCGTCAGGGTCTCGCCGAGGACGATGCCCTTCCAGGCACCCCAGCCGATCATGACGAATACGGCGGCGACGAAAACATAGGTCGGGATCGCGAAGAGCTTGCCGGATTCCTTCACACCGCGCAGGTTCATCAGCGTGAGCAGAAGGATCATGACGGTCGCCGAGAGCACCTTGTGCTCGATGACGAAATGCACCGCGGAGCCGAGATTCTCGACCCCGGAGGAGATCGACACGGCGACGGTCAGGACGTAGTCGACGAGCAGGGCGCTCGCCACGGTGAGGCCGGCCCTGGGTCCGAGGTTCGTGTTGGCGACCTCGTAGTCACCGCCACCGCTCGGGTAGGCGTGGACGTTCTGGCGGTAGGACGCCACGACGGTGAACATCAGCACGACGACCGCGAGCGCGATCCAGGGGCTGTACTGGTACGCCGACACGCCCGCGATCGACAGGACCAGCAGTACCTCGCCAGGGGCATATGCCACGGAGGACAGCGGGTCGGAGGCGAAGACGGGAAGGGCGATCCGCTTGGGAAGGAGTGTTTCTCCGAGGCGGTCGCTGCGTAGCGCCCGGCCGATCAGGATCCGTTTGGGCACGTCGGTCAGTTTGGACACGCAGAGGATCGTAAGCGTTCGAAATCAGACTGACGAACCCCCACCCCCTCATACCGCAATCCCGCCGCAATTCCTCCCCACCCGCAGCACGACTGCGACGCAAGAGGCCCCATCGGTGACCGCCCGTGTGTAGCTTGGGCCATGGTCTGAGACCCTGTTAAACCAGAGCATGCAATGAGGCTGGGAACCAGCGAGTCGCTGACAGCCGGAAGGACGGCCGTGCACATCGTCATCATGGGTTGCGGAAGGGTGGGCTCCGCCCTCGCGCAAACCCTGGAACAGCAGGGGCATACGGTCGCCGTCGTCGACCAGGACCCCACCGCATTCCGCCGGCTCGGCGCCGGATTCGGCGGCCGCCGCGTCACCGGGGTCGGCTTCGACCAGGACACCCTGAGGGAGGCGGGAATCGAGGACGCGGGCGCCTTCGCCGCCGTCAGCAGTGGTGACAATTCCAACATCATCGCTGCCCGCGTGGCACGCGAGATGTTCGGCGTGGAGAACGTCGCGGCCCGCATCTACGACCCCAAGCGCGCCGAGGTCTACCAGCGCCTGGGCATCCCCACCGTCGCCACCGTGCGGTGGACCGCCGACCAGATGCTGCGCCGGCTGCTGCCCTCGGGCGCCGAGCCGCTGTGGCGCGACCCGAGCGGCGGGGTGCAGCTCGCCGAGGTGCACACCTCCGCCGCCTGGATCGGCCACAAGGTCAGCAAGCTCCAGGACGAGACGGGCGTGCGCGTGGCGTTCCTCACCCGCCTGGGCGAGGCGATGCTGCCCACGTCCGCGACGGTCCTGCAGGAGGGCGACCTCGTCCACGTGATGATGCGCACGGACGAGATCGACAAGGTCGAGGCGGCGTTCGCCGAGGGGCCTGAGGAGGCACACGCATGAGGGTCGCGATCGCCGGTGCAGGCGCGGTGGGCCGCTCCATCGCGGGCGAACTGCTGGAGAACGGCCACGAGGTGCTCCTGGTCGACAAGGCCCCGACCGCCATCTCGGTCGAGCGGGTGCCGCAGGCCGAGTGGCTGCTGGCCGACGCCTGCGAGATCACCTCGCTGGACGAGGCGGCGCTGCAGCGTTGCAACGTGGTCATCGCGGCCACCGGTGACGACAAGGTCAACCTCGTCGTCTCGCTGCTCGCCAAGACCGAGTACGGGGTGCCGCGCGTGGTGGCCCGCGTCAACAACCCGAAGAACGAGTGGCTCTTCAACGAGTCCTGGGGCGTCGACGTCGCCGTCTCCACGCCGCGCCTGATGTCGGCCCTGGTCGAGGAGGCCGTGAGCGTCGGCGACCTGGTACGGCTGCTGCGCTTCAGCCACGGCGACGCCAACCTCGTCGAGCTGACCCTGCCGGCCGACTCCTCGGTCGCGGGCACCCAGATCGGCGACATCACCTGGCCCGAGGACACCTCGCTGGTCACGATCATCCGGGGCAACCGGGTCCTCACCCCGCACGGGGAGGAGACCCTGGAGCCGGGCGACGAACTGCTCTTCGTGGCCGCCCAGGCCCGCGAGGAACAGCTGGAGGACCTCCTCCAGGCCCGCCGCTAGCCCTGCGGGCCTGCTCGACGACGAAGGGGGCGCGCCCAGCAGGGCGCGCCCCCTTCGGGCTTCCCGCCCGGGCCGTCGGCCCTACGGGGCCCACCCCGCGCAGTGGCCAGCCGCGCCGGCGCCGGGACGCGCTCCTGCGGCCGTCCGCTCCCCGGGGCTCGGCCCCCCGCAGGAGCCTGCCCTGCGGGAGCGGGCCTTCCCCCACGTGCCCTCCGCCCCGAGCCGCCGCGGTCGGTACCCGCACGGGTACGGACCGGCACCCCGCGCCCACGGCCCGTCGGAGCCGGAGGGCCGGGCCCGGCGGCAGGGGCCCGCCCCGGGCCGTCGACCCCTGCGGGCACACCCCCGCGCAGTGGCCTGGCCCGCAGGCACCGGGACGCGCTCCTGCGGCCGTCCGCTCCCCGGGGCTCGGCCCCGCACAGGAGCCTGCCCCGCGGGAGCGGGCCTTCACCGACGTGGCCGTTGCACCCCGGGCCGCCCGTACGGCCCGGCGCCCCGCGCCCACGGCCCGTCGGAGCCGGAGGGCCGGGCCCGGCGGCAGGGGCCCGCCCCGGGCCGTCGACCCCTGCGGGCACACCACCGCGCAGTGGCCTGGCCCGCAGGCACCGGGACGCGCTCCTGCGGCCGTCCGCTCCCCGGGGCTCGGCCCCGCACAGGAGCCTGCCCCGCGGGAG